>JAAYNG010000083.1 GCA_012520935.1 Tissierellia bacterium
CAGCTACAGAAAAAGGAATAACACCCTTTGACACATCAGGCTTTTTTTCTCTCATCATTGCCCATTTACCGGACCCATGTCCCTCCCTATTTGGTACAGTTGTAAAATCGTATTTCATCTTTTTACCTCCAATCATTATTACAATTATTATATTTTATTATTAAACAATATTCAATCTCATTTTTTTATTCCCAAAGCAGATTTAGCCAATTCATCAGCCATTTCATTGTACTTATCTCCTGAATGGGCAAGGACTTTAACAAACTTAATTTCTATCTTGCTTTTATAAGCATCTATAAAATTTTTGTAGAGAATAGTTCCTTCTTTATTTCTTTTCCATTCCCCCATCGCCCACTTTTCAATTCCCTCATAGTCGTAATAAATAACTATTCTTTTTTTACCAGCCTCATATGCCTTTTTAATAGCCTCCATTGCTCCCATAATTTCTCCCTGAACATTCCTCATAGAAGAAAATTCATCCTTTGGGTAGGCCTTTTTAAAGGTCTCCTCACCATCTGTTGTTATTAGCACCATACCATAACTATAAGAAAAGTCTTGGACATTAAAACTCCCATCCACATAGGCAAAAACTTCATCTTCTTTTGGATAGGCTTTTGGAACAAATTCTTTTTTCCCTTCCATGAAAGCTAGGGCTTCTTTTTCTGATTCAAATTTCTTATATTGAGCCCCTTTAAAGCCCTCGACCTCCCTTTTACATTCATCCCATGTATGGTAAATACCAGGTGTCCTGCCAACCCTTACTGCATAGTATTTCATTATTCCTCCTATAAAAAAACCTCCCCACTCTGAGGAGGTTTTTTCTATTATACATTTACCCTTATAAGGCAAGGTCTAAAACCTTTATTTCACTTTCCTGTTTATAATTATTTTTCAACATAGTAGCAACATTTGATAAGCTAAAATATTTATAAGTTGAAAGTTTTTCCTTAAGATACTTGTTTTCAAATGGTTTTTCTAACTTGTTTTCACCTGTATCTTTTTCTTTAGTTGCTTCTGTAGCTTTCTTATCTTTTCCCTTATCTAGCTTTTCTACATCGTCTGTCTTTTTATTCTCTTCTTTACCGTCTACAGTTTTACCATCGGAAAAATCAACTTCAGAAAGCAGATTATTCATCTCTCTTGACTGTCTAATCATAGTCCCTGTAAGAGAATTTATCTTTCTTTCAATCAAACTTTCAGGCATCAAACTATCATTGGTTAAAAGGCCATTTTTTAAATTGTCCCGACTACCTAGCAAGGAGTTTAACATCCTAGTCTTATTAAAGAATGGAATTAATTTTGCATCTCCATAAAGTCCTTGAATATATTTTAATTCAGGATTAGATTCTTTAGTATTATTATAATATAGACTAGACTTACCCTTTTCACTTTCTTGAATCTTTTTATCAATGCTAGATAGAAGTTCGTTTAGCCTAGCAGACCTTTTGGTCTTATCTTCATCTGAAATATTCAGACTTGATACCCTATCTATCTGGCTTTGAATTATACTTTTTTGCTTTAATAGCCCTCTATCTTTGTCATATTTTGGAATGATTCCACTATTGTAAAGATATGAAGGCACAAAACCTGCAGACATTAACATAAGAATCATCTCCTTTCAATAACTATCCTACTTTATTGTACCACAGTTTAAGGAAAAAATAAAGGTTTTTTTGTATATTTAATAACTATTCTTTCATCCTGAGTTGCTATTCAATTGAAGCTCTGTATATACTCTCTATAGATTCATCTAAGACTTTGTGAAATTCATCACCTGTTTGATTTACATTTAAACCTTCAGTTAGTGCCCTTGAAAAGCTGGCAATAACACCCTTGTTCTTAGCAAGCAATTCATTTGACTCTTCCCTTGTATATCCCCCAGATAAAGCAACAACTCTTACAACATTTTTATTATTAACTATATCTTCATAAAGGTTAGGGTTTGTTGGAAGTGTTAATTTCAACATAATTAATTCATTTTCCTTTAAGTTGCTAATTTCTTTTACAAGGCATTCTTTTAAAATTTCCTCTGCCCTTTCCTTATCCTTAGCATTTATGTCTACTTCCGGTTCAATAATCGGAATAAAACCTTTTTCTATAATTTTTTTAGCTATTTCAAACTGTTGACTAACATTACATCTAATACCTATTTCATTGGCTTCTAAAATTACAGAACGCATTTTTGTTCCAAAGATATTTCTTTCCCTAGCCCTAGTTAATAGTGAGTCTAGGTTATCAATATCCTTCATCAACCTTACCCCGTCTGCTTCATCCCTCAGACCCTTATCTACTTTTAGTATTGGTGAAATGCCCTTTTCAAGTAAATAGTCGGCAGTAAGAACACCATCTATCTTTCTATCCATAGTATTTTCAAAAAGGATTGTTGCAAGTATCCTTTCAGAATTAAAGGCAGAATCCCTGATTATCCTCGTCCTCATTTCATGGACAAGGTCAAACATTTCTTCATCATTTTTATATGAATCTTCTTTTATACCATATAGTTTTAAAGCCTTTGGAGTAGACCCTCCGCTTTGGTCAAGGGCAGCAATAAAACCCTTGCCTTCCTTCATTCTTTTAATCTTTTCTTTCATTTAATCATTCCTTTCTCTTTATAATAACAACTGCATAGGAAGAAACTCCCTCTCCCCTTCCTTCAAAACCAAGTCTTTCCGTTGTTGTAGCCTTTACAGAGACATTGCATATATCAGTTTTTAAAGCTTCAGCTATATTTTTTCTCATTTTTTCAATATAAGGAGCAATTTTTGGTTCTTGTAAAGCTAAAACAGAGTCTATGTTACCTATCATATACCCATTTTTATCCAGTAGACTCCAAACTTCTTCTGTCATTAGCAAGCTCCTCATATTTTTATATTTAGGGTTATTATCTGGAAATAGTTTTCCAATATCACCCTCAGCCAATGCCCCTAATATGGCATCATTTATAGCATGAACAAGGACATCCGCATCCGAATGTCCTAACAAGCCTTTATTAAATGGAATTTTAACACCGCCAAGTATTAGTGGCCTGTTTTCGGAAAATCTATGGACATCATAACCCACACCAATTCTCATACGCTCATCTCCCTGTAAGGCAGGCTACCTTCCTTATACATCATGAGAGCTTCTCCCAATATAACATCATCCGGTGTAGTTATCTTAATATTTTCATAGCTTCCTCTAACCATTACGACCCTTTTACCATAGGCTTCAACAATACCAGCATCGTCAGTTGCCCTCAAATCTTTTTTCATGAAATCTCTATAGGCTTCCAATAGTAGGTTTTTATCAAAACCCTGTGGCGTTTGTGCCTGCCAGAGCTTTTCCCTGGTAGGAGTATCTTCAACTTCATAGTTTTCTACAACTTTTATTGTATCTTTTACAGGAACTCCAACTATGGCAGCTCCTGTTTTGTAAACTGCTTTTATATCCCTTTCAATTGTATCTATATCAACAAAAGGTCTGGCTCCGTCGTGACTTAAAACAATATCAGATTTCTCTGATAGGCTTAACAAGGCATTATATACTGAATGATGCCTCTCCACTCCACCCCTGACTATAGCTGAAACTTTTTTTAATCCATATTTTTTAACAATTTCTCTATTGATATAATCAATTTCTGATTCCTTGCCTGCTATAACAATCTCATCAACCATATCACAGGCTTCAAATTTTTCTATAGTATGGGCTAAGATTGGTTTTCCACCAACCAGAATAAATTGCTTGTTCACCTTTGAGCCCATCCTATTACTCATGCCAGCAGCAGCAATGACCACTGACACAAATTTATCTTTATACATTATTTCACCCCAAATTTAGTATAGGACTATTTTTCATCCTTTACATCAAAAACAATTTCCATCTCATGCTTCTTTTCCCTAAGCATTAAATTATATACAGTGTCCTTAATATCAGTTCCATTATATAAAACATTATACATTTCTTCAGTAATAGGCATCTCCACCCCTAGCTTCTTAGAAAGGTCATAGGCTGACTTAGTTGTCTTTATACCTTCAACCAGCATACCTATTTTTTCTAAAGTTTCTTCTAAGCTGTGGCCCTCGCCTATTAAAATACCTGCCCTCCTATTTCTTGAGTGCATGCTTGTACAAGTGACAATCAAGTCTCCAATACCTGAAAGTCCAGAAAAGGTTTTGGGGTCTGCCCCCATTTTTACACCCATTTTAGATATTTCATATACTCCTCTTGTCATAAGGGCGGCTTTTGTATTGTCTCCACACTTTAAGCCGTCAGAAATCCCTGTTCCTAAGGCGATAATATTCTTTAAAGCCCCCCCTAGTTCCACTCCTAAAATATCCATGGAGGTATATACCCTAAAATAATCATTCATAAATATATCTTGAACTTTTTCTGCAACTTCTAATGATTCTGATGAAGAAATAATAGCGGTAGGAATTCTTATAGATACCTCTTCTGCATGAGTCGGCCCGGATAGAGTCCCGTATGGATTGGAAGAAAATTCCTTTACAACCTGGGAAACTAACTTTAAACTATCTACTTCAATCCCCTTAGACACATTTAATATTATTGCATCTTTCTCGATGTATTTATTTGCCTTATTTAAAATCTCCCTAATATTTTGAGCACCAACTGCCAAAACTACCATTTTTGCATCTTTTAAGGCATACTCCATGTCCGAAGTGAATTCTATAGATTTATCTAAGGAAACTCCCTTTAAATAATGAACATTCTCATGGACCTCATTAAAAAGAAGGACATCCTTTTCATTTCTCATATAAACGACTGTTTTGTGCTTGTTGTCAGCTAAGACTACAGCAAGTGCAGTTGCCCAGCTGCCTCCTCCTAAAAAACATATTTTCATTTGCCTTCTCCCTTTCCTATGGAAATCTTCTTTTCTTCTCCTATTAAAAGTTTTTTAATATTAGAGTGATGTCTTACTATTAGTAGTAATGCCAGTCCTGTAATGATAAGACCTGGTAAACTATCATGTTTTATACCAATATATAAACAAAATATCATTATCCATGTTGCTGTTCCTATTGAAGCAAGTGATACTATTTTTGTCGCTGCTACAATTATTATAAATGATAAAACTGCCAGTAAGGCAAGTCTTGGAGCAAAAGCAAATAATATCCCTATTGATGTGGCCACACCCTTTCCACCTTTGAAGTTTAGCATTATAGAAAAGTCATGTCCTAATACAATAAATACTCCAACTATTAAAGCCTTCACAAGTTCATCCACATAAATGAAATGCCTATATAAAAGATAGACTGGTAAAAAACCCTTTAAAAAATCAAATATTAGAGTAATCACACCAACCTTAGGACCTAAAACCCTTAAGGCATTAGTTGTACCGGCATTTCCACTGCCATGCTCTCTTATATCTATTTTTGCAGTGTATTTACCTAATAAGTATGATACAGAAATACTACCAAGTAAATATCCAAAGATACCTAAGACTATTAGCATTAACCTTCTCTCTTTTCATTAAATTTAATTATTATAGGATTCCCCTTGAAAGGATAGTATTCCCTGATTTGATTTTCCATATATCTAGTATAAGAAAAATGTATAATCTCGGAATGTTTTGCAAAGATAACAAAGGTTGGAGGGGAAACTGCAACTTGAGTTCCATAGTAAATCTTTGGCCTCTTCCCCTTATCAGTATTTGGTTGATTATATAAGACTGCCCTATTTATAACATCATTTAAGGCCCCAGTAGTTATCCTATACTTTGAGGCTTCGTATACTTCATTTATTTCATTTAAAAGTCTATTCATTCTACTTCCTGTTTTAGCTGACAAGAAAACAACTGGTGCATAGGACAAAAACGGCATATCCTCTTTGACCTTTCGCTCATAGTCCCTCATGGTATTAGTTTCCTTTTCAACCAAATCCCACTTGTTAACTGCGATAACCATCGCCTTACCACTCTCATGGGCATAACCTGCTATCTTAGTGTCTTGCTCTGTAATTCCTTCTTGGGCGTCAATTACTAGAACAGAAACATCTGACCTGTCCACTGCTGTAAGTGTCCTAATGACTGAATACCTTTCAACAAGCTCATTTATGTTCTTCCTTCTCCTTAAGCCTGCAGTGTCAATAAATTGGTATTCTTTTCCTTCAATTGTATGGTAGGTATCTATGGCATCCCTTGTAGTTCCAGGTATGTCTGAAACTATTGTTCTTTCTTCGCCAATTATCTTGTTTAAAATTGAAGACTTGCCAACATTTGGCTTTCCAATAAAGGCAATTTTTACAAGCTCATCAGTATTGTCAGAAATATGTTCTTCAGAAAAACTATTCACTATTTCATCTAAAAGGTCACCAATTCCTAAAGAATGCTCAGATGAAACAGCCATAGGTTCACCCAAACCTAACTCATAAAATTCATATGAGTTTACAAGGTCAGCCATCTTATCAATTTTATTTACAACCAAGATTACCTTTTTATCTGACTTTCTTAAGTAGTTTGCAATTTCTTTATCCTCGTCAGAAAGACCTTCGATTCCATCCACAACAAATAAAATAACATCGGCTGTGTCTACCGCCAATTCTGCTTGGTGTCTGATATTTCTTGTTATGAAGTCATCTGATTCTGTGTCAATGCCACCAGTATCTATTAATGTAAAATACCTTCCTGTCCATTCTGCCTCTTGGTATATCCTGTCCCTAGTAACACCTGGCGTGTCCTCTGTTATGGAAACTCTCTTGCCAACTATCCTGTTAAAAAGAGTAGATTTGCCAACATTGGGCCTACCTACTACACATACAATATTTTTCATTCTATCCCTCTATTCAATAAAACATTTATAAATTTAAAGCCATCAACCTCAGATACACTTATTGGAATCTTGTATATATCTTCGAGGTCAGATATTTTATAATCATCTAAAAAAAGAAAACCATCCCTTAACATAACATCAGGAATCACTATTCTATCAAACTTAGAGATGTCTGTCAATTGGTCTATTATATCCGTACCGGTCACTAAACCTGCAACAGTAATTTTTTCACCAAAAAAGTTGTTCTTAATCTTATATACTTCAATATTTTTAAAATTGACCTTGCTTTTTACCATCTCTACAGCTCTTAACATAAATTCATAGGCAGAGAAGCCAGTAAGAATGACTATACTTTCATTAATATAAGTTTCTTCTATGTCTTTTATAGTTTCTTCAATTTCCGTCATAAAACTTGTGATAAGTCCTACACCGTTTTCTATCTGCAGATAACCCTCATACTCTTCCTCTGAAGGCAATTCTATGCCGGCCATAACATAAAACTCATCAGAAGGAAAAACAAACCTAGTTCCATATTTCAATAATAGTTCTTCTTGAAGACCCCCTATTATTTTAATTACTTCTTCAGAAGATTCCTTATCATATGCCTTTAAATCTGTGAGTCCTTCCCTATGTTTTGTGAGTCCAACAGGCACTACAGCCACAGACTCAACATATGGGTAGAAACTTTCCAAATCTTTTATAGTTTTTACCAATTCATCCTTGTCATTATAATCCCTCAGTAGGACTATTTGGCAATTCATAAAAATTTTTGCATCATAAAATCTGGAAATGTATTCAAGAATTTTTCCTGCATTTTTATTCCTTAACATCTTTACTCTTAGGTCTTTATTAGTAGTATGAACTGATATATTAATAGGACTAATCCTATACTTTATTATCCTTTTTATCTCTTCTTCTTTCATATTAGTCAAGGTAATAAAATTCCCCTGCAAAAAAGAAAGTCTAGAGTCATCATCTTTGAAATATAGGGTCTTTCTCATCCCCTTTGGGAGTTGGTCAATAAAGCAAAATATACAATTGTTGGAACATGACTTTACTTTGTCAATCAGAGGGTTAGTAAACTCTATACCTATGTCCTCATCATAGTCTTTTTCTATTTCGAATTCATATATTTGTCCATCTTCTTTTTTAATAGACAGCACTAAATCTTCTTCGGTGATAAGGTACTTGTATTCGATAATGTCAGAAACTTTACATCCATTTATAGACAAAAGTTCATCAGCTACAGAAATTTCTAACTCTTCTGCAATGCTTCCTTCCTTAACCCTTGAAATTATATTTTTACTTGTATTATCTCTAATTTCCATATGTAATCCTTTAATTAATTATTCAAGCCTCTCCACACTGTCATTGCGAGACTAACTATTAAAAGTCAAGCAAAAAAAGAAAATATTTCAGAAAAGATTTTTTATTACTTTAAAAGTAAAAACAAGCACAGCAAACAAACCTACGATTAAC
>JAAYNG010000084.1 GCA_012520935.1 Tissierellia bacterium
TACATTTGGTATCCCTCCGATTACTACTCTTGTTGGCTCTCCTGCTGTGTGTGAATCTATTGCGTGTATTCCTCTAGAAAATTTCATTCTTTACTCCTCCTCATTTTAATTTTTAACATTGCTAAAGCTTTCTTTGCATCTAATGCATCAACGGCGTTTTCTCCTACTACCTCTGTTTCAATGCCCTCTTCTGACTTGTTCATGTCAACAATCGCATCCATATACTTATTTGATACTACAAACTTGCCATTCACTCCATTAAAGGTAACTCCTACTACTGGAATATTCCTCCTACCTATTTCCTCAAAGGTATTAGCATAATCCACATGAGAATTACCCCATCCATCACAGGAAACAATACAACCATCTACCCGCATTGCTTCCAATATTTGGGCAGTTCTTTGACCTACCCTATTTTTTTGAACATTGTCCTGAGGAGTACCAACAATTATTACTCCCAGTAAATCAAGGCTGGCATCCCCAGAAACAATATCTAATAATGGATCTCTAAAGTGATGTAGGCTCGTTTCTTTTGTTGAAGGACCTACTCCCATTTTTCCTTCCTCCTAAACCATCGATCTTAATATACCATCCCTATACTCATTTGGTGATAAAACAACCGGCATATTTGCTAAGTCAATTATCGAAACTCCACCCTCATAACCTGAAGGCTCATTAGGGAATAGCAAGTTATCATACATTGCACCCTGTCCCGCCACTTGCTTAACTATTGCCACTCGATTTCCACCCTTTACTATCCTGTCATAAAACTCATGAACCTCGTCAGCATTCTTTGCATCTTGCTTCTTAAGTTCAAGTCTTACCTCCTGAATAATCCTATCACATGCACTAAAGGCAGCCATTGGTAACTCTCGGCTGTATGGCAGACCACCTTTCACTAAAACATCCACATGGATAATCAAGTCATCCTCTCCTGGAGTTCCTGCCTTTCCAAGTTTCATCTGTTCTGATAATATGCCCTCTGAAGAGCCAAACTCATACATTTGCCTACCATCTTCATCAACACCTGTCAACATAACATAGGCTCCAGTGAGGGTAAAAGTTATACCCTCACCTAAGCTTCCTAAGGCTTTAACGGACATTGGAATTATATCCATAATAGTGTTGATTTCCCTATCATGTTGACCTGGTCGAATAACATCAATAGTTACCTTGACAATTAATGGGTCATCAAGTAAATCATTTATAAACTCCTTATTAATTGTCAAGATATTGTTTGAAAAACTAAACTTGTCGGATAGGACTACATCTTTGACATGAAAGGCTCTAATAACCAACCGTCTTAAATCTATGGTTTCCATAATCCACCTACTTAATTAATAAATTAAATCTTTGCGTGGTATTCGTATGGCAATGAAACAATTTGTCCAGCACTTGTCATCTCCATCATAGCTTCTAAAGATGCCTTAACAATTGCTGTCTGCATTTCAATATCATGTGGTGCACCTGCATTTGCACCCATCGGAACCAACGGAGCAACTGCTCTCGGTGATCCATTTTGTCTAACTACTGGAGGTAGAGCTGCAATAACCACTGTTGGTATTCCAATCTCCTCAATCGCTCTCTGCACAATCACGGCAGAGCGGTGGCAAGTGCCTCAGCCAGCTGTTAGAATAGCATAGTCTACTCCTTCTTCTTTTAAAGCTTTTGCAATTTCCGGTCCTGTATAATCATGGAATTTTTGTTGGTCTCCACCACCACCCATGAAACCATAGTGGATTGGAGCCACTGCCTTTATAAAACCTTCCTCTGCAAGTTCTTGTAGTCTTTCTATAGGGAACATGCAGTTAATATCTTTATTAACATCACTATTATCATATCCACCATGGGATACCATCAAATCTTCTCCGTGTACATCTCCAGGAACTTCTCTGAATGTAAAGTCACCGGCCAAATTGAACCTCTTGTCTGTCTTTAGATGAACTCCGGCAGCTGATGCCAAAGCCACTGTCGCTTCACTTAATGGCTTTGAAACTGGAGTCCATACAGGTGGCGGTGTAATTGGTACGAAAATTTCCGATTGGAGACCTTTTACTGCTGTAAGGGTCATTCTTATTCCTCCATTTCTTCTATATTATTTGATTTTCTTTCAATAATCTCTGCGTACTTCTCGTTAACTTCTGGACCAAGGACCTCAGGATAACTCATTAGAAATGCAACTTCTTGCCCAACTTTGAGTTCATAATCAGTGATAACCATCCTCACCGGAACCCTTAGTTGACCCATCCTGCCCTTTAAGTCTATAGCAACAAGACCACTCTTAACCTCTACAATTATTCCTTCAAAAATATTTTCTGTTGAGGTAAATTTCAATCTATGCATTTGCTAACTATTCTTCCTTTTCATAAATTTCCATACGCTTCTTACTCTTTGGTAGGACTTGCTCGTTATCTACTAATTCCATTTTAATTCCATATTCCTTTTCGATAGCTTCAACATTGTTAAGCTTGACATTTGGATTCCACTTTCTTTCAGCTTCTTTCACATCTTCGCCAGCCATAACTGTCTTTAGCATTGCTAATGCCCTAATTGCATCTTCTTCACAAAGAGTATTATTACCAAGAATCTCATTCTCTATACCTTGCATTGACTTGTTAAGGTCAATCATATTCTTCATATATTCATTTCCTACAACTAAAGCACCTTGAACAGCTGAATAACTAACTCCAACTACATCTACACCCCTCATACCAATCTGTTCAATATGGGAAGCAAAGTCGATGTGGTTATTTCCGAAACCTTCAGTTGTAACGATTGCTCCGTCTGCATCCATCATCTCTATCATCATACCAAGTCTCCTTGATACATAGAATTTCTCTGAGTTGATTTGTGGAGAACCTACAAATATTACTCCAGCTAAGTCAATTTCTTCATCCTTCATAGCTTCTAGAACCAACGGTTCTCTAAAGTAGTGTCTGGAGTTTTCCTTTGAAGCTGGTCCTATACAAGTTAATGCATGGATTCCACCATCTAAAACTTCCAATGGTGAGAAAGGTACAGGTAGGTTACCAAGGTCAACATTTGCCTTAGCCCCTAAAGTTCCTACTGGTTCTACTGGAAGAATGTAGTTATCATGCATTGCGCCTTGACCCATGATTTCTTTAACGATTACAACCTTCTTCTTACGTGGTCTTCTTACTTGTTGGAATCCATCTTCTTTTACAACAAGGGATTCATCAGCCTTCTTTAGTGCTTGTCTAATCTCTTCTGTAATATGATCGCTTGCCCTATGAGCAGCCATAGGTCCTGGTCTTTCCATGTTAGTGTGTTCTTTTACAGTAACTTGAGTTTTAATAAAAATTTCACCCTTGTCTGGACAACCTGGTCTGTTCCACATGATATTTCTATCATACTCACCTTCTGAAGAACCGAATTCACCGATTTGAACTCCACCTTCATCAGTACCAGTTACCATCATGATAACACCATCAAGAACTCTAGTTACACCTGAACCTAATTCGCCTTCTTCTTTAGTTGCTATTGGTTGAATGTCCATGAAGGTTTCTGAATATTTGCCATAGTCATCTGGTGTGATTATTTCAAGTGTCATATCAACAACTAGGTCTTCTGTCTTTACAGCATCTTTTTCAATGCCCTTTCTAATATAAAGAGTAGTACCTTCAATCTTTGTTTCATCTGCAAATTCTACCTTGTCAATTTGAAAGTGTCTTCTCTTTAACTCTCTAATAACCTTCTCTTCTCCAATTTCAGGAGCAGCTTCTTCGGCTGAACCTCCACCAACCGGACCACCTGCTGGAGCTGGACCTGTACCTACCGCAGGTACTACGCCCATAGATTGAGCAACTCCCAAAGGAATCTCTAAATCAATGTTTTTACCCTCTCCTATGTGGATTTTTACAGATGAGCCTGAGCCTACAAATGCACTCGGTGTGAAAGCTGCTGCAACTTCTGCTGGAGCTTCTGCTGTTTCAGCCTCTTCTGCAACTGGTTGTTCTTCCTTTTCTTCTGCCGCCTCTACAATTCCATCTACAAAGTCTTTTGTAATAGGAACTAAGGCATCAACTGTCTTAGTTAATGTCGCCCCAAGAACTTGTCCAATGGTCAGTGTGTCCTCACCAATATCAAGCAATCCTGAGTCTACTAAATCCGGAAAAATTGCCGGATCTTCTAGATTCGATGCATCAATAACTGTACCTGCTTCAAATCTACAACATGCTACTGCTGGATCATTTGCATGAGCCTTTGCTGTTTCTAAAGTAATAGACATTTTTACCCTCCTTATCTAAGTTTTATTAAAAAGATTTAACTCTTTTTCCTTCGGTATAGTCTATGACCGCCTGCACGCAAAGCATGATCCGTACTATGATAAACTGAAACTCCTAACCTAGGAGCTACTTGCATAACTGTGTTCGTTCAGTCTTCGCATGTGCCGACGATTATCGCTTCTGCACCCATTTTCTTCAATTCCAAAACCTTTTCCGCCTGTCCTGGACAATGACCTGGTAGGGTGCACCTAAATCTCCCAGTATCACCTATTTCTTCCATTCTCTTACACCTAACAGAGCCTACAATTTCCTTTACTCCCATGCCTTCCGCTATTTGTGTAAGCCTATCCTTTTGAGCACCACACTCACATTCAAGGAAACCAAACTTCCTAGCATCTTGTGGGAAGGGCATTGTTACAATTATTCCACCAAGAGTTTTTACAACCGGGTCGTCTTCTTCAGCATGTTTGCCTGTGAAAGGACCTCCTGCAACAATTTCTCCATGTGGTTCAAGATAGCCACCAGACTCTTCTATATAGCCCTTGATTGAAGTCCCAAGAGGTATATCCATAAAAACTTTTTCATCGTTAACCCTTCCTGTTACTGTCAAGTCTTTATTAATTACAGGCATCTTATCTTCAATAGCTCGGGTTACATTTTTTAAGGTTTCAACATTACTAATAACTGCCTTAGCCTCACTTGGAAGAGCACCTAAAGGTAATTCTACTCCTAAAATTTCCCTTACAATAACTCTTTCGTCCCCAGCCGGATACATATCAGGTAGATACTTAAGTTCAATACCTTCATATCCCTTACAAGCTTTCGCCAACGCAATCATCTCTTCCTTATGTTTAGGCTTAATTGCAATGTATCCATGAGAAGCTCCTGTGATATCCATTACATATTTAATTCCTCTTACAACTAGTTCCGGATTATCTCTAAGCAATTTCATATTGTGCTTCAGCAAAGGTTCGCATTCTGCTGCATTTGCTATTACATAACCACCTTCAAGATTTGCCTTGAATTTTACATGGGCTGGGAAGCCTGCACCTCCAGCTCCAACAATTCCAGCTTCTGCAATTAACTCAAGATGATCTTCACCGGTGAGCCTTACATAATCGTCAAATATTACCTCTCCCTTTGACTCAATTACAATTGCTTGTTCTGTTACTTCTACAACTTCACCATTAACACTTGCATGTATATTTGCACCAAGGCCTGTTGGTTTTGCAATGAGCTGTCCTCTTTTGACTTCATCTCCCGCTTCCACAATACTTTGACAGGGTGCGCCAACATGTTGTCTCAAAGGTAATACTATTCTCACTCCTACACCTCCTTTGCTTAAATGATAGATATTTTTTCTACTTTCTAGTGCGAAGTAAAAAACTATGAATATCTCCTAACAATATTATAGATGCTTTCATACGATAAAGCAATTGTCAGATTATCGACACAAAAAAATAAACCTCTTAAGTCAAGAGGCTTATTTACTAGTTGTTATAGATTTATTTTGTAGATATAATCATATGTCGAGTTTTCGTCTATGACTAATTTTCGTCTATTTTGTCCTTTGACCAATCACAAAGTCTTGTATTTCATGTAATTCTTTAAATTTTAAGCTTGATTTTTCTTAAGAGACTTCTTTTCTCTCTTAATATCATATGCTTCTATTTTATACATCAGAGTAGTTCTTGGGATATTAAGCATTCGAGCTGTTTGGGACCTGTTCCAATCATTTCCCTCTAAAGCATCTTTTATTATTTGTTTTTCAAACTCCCTCACACTTTTTTGAAGGTCATTCGTATGGGCATAGGAGCGGGAAATTTTTTCAACAGATTCTCGTATGGATGATGGGAGCATCTCCATTGTGATTTCTTTACCCCCACTCATTAATACCATATGCTCAATAGTATTACCTAACTCAAGAATATTCCCCTTCCAATCATATTCTAGAAAAGCATTCCTCACCCTCGGAGAAATTGTAGGCTTTTTCATTTTATACTTTTCAGCAGCTTCTTCAATTAAATTTTCTGCCATTACTAAAACATCTGTACCTCTTTCCCTAAGAGGAGGAACAGAAATTTCAAGCACCTTTAACCTATAGAAAAGTTCTTCTATAAAGGCTTCATTATCAATTTCTCGCATTATATCTGAATTTGATGAAGATATTATACGAATGTTAATAGGGATTTTACTTTTCCCACCAAGTCTTTGATATTTTCCATTCTGCAAAACTTCCAATAGCTTGGCTTGAACTTTAATCGGCATCTTCCCCACATCCGCTAAAAATAGTGTACCCTTATTGGCCTTGTCAAAGTAGCCTTCTTTAATAATACCTTTATTATCTTCTTCCCCCATAAATTCTTCTTCAAAATTTTCATGATTAAGGGTACCACAGTTTACTTTTACAAATTCTCCTTCAATTTTGCTCATTTCATGAATTTTTTGAGCAAGGTTTTCTTTTCCTACACCGCTTTCTCCTGAAATAATAATATTAGCATCTGACTTAGAAATTTTTGCAGCATTTACCATCATCTGCTCAATTTGTGGACTAGAGCTAGCAGTAAAAACAGCACTGAAGCAATCTTTTCTCTCTAAAATTGAAATCTTATCTTTTAACCTTCGCACTTCTTGCTCAAGTTCAAATATTTCAGATAGGTCTTTGTCAACGCACATTACCCCAATCATCCGTCCATCTTTATATATGGCTTTTGCCTTCACTAATATATTACAGCCTGTCCTAGTTGATTTATATATATTTTGCTTATCTTTCTTAGTCCTTAGAACATCCATCATTACAGTTCCGGGTAATACATCATCCATATTTTTTCCTATAATCTCTTCTTTTGGAAGGTCATAAATAAGCTCTGATTTTTTATTCCAAACGATTACAGTACCATCTTTATCAAGAACACAAATTGCTTCATCCAAATCATCAAGAATAAAGTCCCTTGTTACAGACTTCCAGAGCATATTGCTATCTTTCATATTATCCCCCCTTCCATGTATTAACTATATTGTATCAAATAAGAAAAACTTATACAAATTCATAATCTTATTAATTAATATTAAGTTTATCTATCTAATTTTTATTAAAAAACGAAAAAAACTCACAAGCATAACCTGTGAGTCTTAATATAAAATTTAGTCGGGGTGAGAAGACTTGAACTCCCGGCCCCATGGTCCCAAACCACGTGCGCTACCAACTGCGCTACACCCCGACACAACAATTATAATTATAATCTATAGATAAATAAAAAGCAAGCATTATTTTTAGAAAATCCATATTTATAGACTGAAGAGTTTAATTCCACTTATTAATACACAAAGCTTCAGGCTGTAGACAAAGTAATCGGTTACTGTAAATAAAGCCTTTTAAGGGTCTTTAAATAAAAAGCTAGCTCTGAAAAGTATATACTTCCCATTTAGCTAGCTTTTTTAATTTTCTATTAATACTTGACTACTACAGTATCTCCCCTTATCTCTAGTCCCATTCTTGCTACTATTCTTATAAAAGAAACTGGAACATAAGTTTTTCCTTCGATTAATATAGGAGCATAATCTAGTTCTACATCTTCACTATTGAAGTCTACATAAGACTTACTTCCTAGCGTTAATTTAGCAATCTTATTATCTCTTTTAACCTCAATTGGCTTATCATATCCATGCCAAACAACTTCAAAGGCTAAGCTTTCAAATGTTTTTCTTAGTTCTACTATAGCCTGCCCGTCTTTCATTTGTATAGGGAATACAGCCTCTTTTGTTTTAACATTTGGAGATGTTAACTTAAACACCCTATAAGGTTTAGCTATACCCGGTAAGCTCCTTGTACTTTCCTTGTAGAAAACTAAAAGTAGTGAATTCTTATAGCCTTCAGCTTCATTCTTATCTTCAATATTCAACTTCAATTGCTTGTCCGAACTAATTAATCCTTGATTGAATGTGTCTAACTTTGCAAAGTAGTCACCATTCTTTGCCAATACTAGAAACGGAGTCATCATTTGTGGTGGTAAACTCAAAGCGATAGGAGTATGCTTTTTATAAAAAACTTCAACCTCAGCACCCTTTACTATGTGCATCCTTTTATCTTCCCTTGTGTCTGTCATGTCGAACAATAGAGTATCTTCAGCCATGTGAACTAGCATTTGATTATTTTTATCATTGTCGATATTCACTAGGAAAGAAAGCTTTTCATCCTTTTGTTCAACATATTCTATGGTCCCTGTAAAACTTTTGTACTCTCTGTTGTCTTCTTCTAATTCTACTTCTTCTGCACTAGCTAATAAAGATGCAGCAACCACTACTAAAACAACAATTATTGATAATATTTTTTTAATCCCATACTATTAACCTTCCTTTTTTAATTTTTAGAAACTCTTCTGATACAATTATATATCAAATTTTTCCAAAGTAAATATTTGTTATTGAATGGTAACAAGAATAAATTAATTTGTTAATAAAGCTTAAAAAAGGCAGTGAATCTAATTCACCGCCTTAAAACTTTTTATCTTTCTATATTTATATCCGCCATCAGGACTCCGGCTGTTTCTCCCTGCTTGCCCTTGTAAGGAATTGATACTGCTATACAATAATCATAACTTACATTTGAAATATAGGGGTCCGTGGAATAAGGATTCCCTTTGATTGATTCAATAAAGTAGGGTCTGTGGGAGTAGTTGCGGTTAGACATATCTATAGGGCTAGTTGCGCTCACCATATCTCCACGCTGGTCAATGATTCCAATATACTCAAGTCTATTATTTTCTTTCATCTTTGCAGACAGGTAATCTGAAGCCTTAGACATATCCTTTCCTGAAGACTTCATCTCTTCATTAATCTTCTTCAAAAATTCCTTAGTTTCTTCAATATATTTACCAATTTGAGAATCAATATCAACTTGATTAATATAACTTAAGACCAAGTCATCAATGTCGTGTGCTATCTTAACCATCTGGTCAACATTTTGCAAACTTTGGGTCATGTTTGCTGCCAGCTCTTCAGATGAAGCAGACACTTCTTCAACGAAGGCTGTTAAATTTTCTGTGTTTTCTACTATATTCGAAAAAGAGCCACTTGTATTAGATACTAGGTTTTGATTCTTAGTTGAATAATCTTTGATAGTTTCAATGGCATTAAATGTCTTTTCAGCTGCAATAGCTAGATCATCACAACTTTTCTTTGAGTTATCAGCATACTCTATATCAGCATTGATATTGGAAAATCTTTCCTTCATGGTTATTGAAATTGCATTAATAGACTCACTTAACTTGTCCAAAAGACCTTTGATTTCTTGCGTTGAACTTGCTGACTGTTCAGCAAGATTTTTAACCTCTTCTGCTACAACAGCAAAGCCCCTGCCTTCTTCCCCTGCCCTAGCTGCCTCTATAGCTGCATTTAATGCAAGTAGGTTGGTCCTTCCACTTATTTCCTCAACCACTTCGGTAATGTTATGGATTTCTATTGCCTCTTTTTGCAGCGAAGTAATGCTCTCAGATATTTCCTCACTATTTTTTGCATTTTCCTTTAACTTTTCAATAACATAGTTAAAGGCATCAATATTTCCATGGACGACCTTTAACATATCATCTGCTACAGCTAGAGATGAGTCTGAACTTTCATTTATTGTATCAGAATTCATCTTAATTCCTTCAACACTTCCCTTTAACAAGTTTGTTGACTCTACTTGCTCACTTGCATTAGAAGCTACAGTCTGTATACTTGAAGAAATATCTACTGATGCTTGCTCACTTTGAGCAAAATTACTATTCAATTCAATACTTATAGTCTTAAGTTTTTGAGAAACTTCCGCTATGTCTGAGAGCATTTTCTTTGTATTATGGTTAAGACCACTTATATTGTCACCTATATCTGCGAAAATATCTTCTCCGCTAGGTCTTTTAGCTAGGTTGCCCTTCTTGTTTACTGAAATTTCCTTAACGAATTTCTTTAAATTGCTTACTGTAACAAACCTATGTACTACAAATATTACTAAGGCTAAAGCCCCTGATACCATTGCAATAATTATAGAAATTCCTGCATTTAAAAGAATATCCCTTTTAGTTATGACAAAGTATATTGCTGATATTATATGGATAATAAAACCTATAATTGCAATATTTATAAGAATTTGCCACTTGTTTTTCTTCATTAACACTCACCCCTATTATTATTTTTTTTATACGAAATAATGAATACATTATATCATATATAAATTAAAATAAACTGTAATATGAAAACTTTTTATATATAAATTAACTTTGATAATAATACTTGTTTTTTTCTAATACACAAGCTAAAACGTCCACATATTATCATGGACATTTTAAAGAAGATACTTATTCAACGTATATTCTATAATTAAATTTCATATCCTCTTTCTTTTGCCAGTTCAAAATATTCAGCCCTAGTTTCACTTTGTAGACTTAACTTATCCTTTACTTGCTTAGTGAAAGAGTCAACCCGCCTGTTTGCATCTCTTAAATCATAATATTCTTGCAACTCTTCATCATATTCCTTCAATTCCTCATGGTAATTGTCAAATACTTTATATTCATTTTCGAAGACCCTTGTTTCCAAATGAATTCTTGGTTTTAACTGAGGCTCTTGGTCCGGGTATCCAATCCCTACGGCAATAACAGGCATAGTTCTTTCTGGTAACTTCAATAATTCTATAAGCCTTCTTGGCTCATTTAAAACCGAGCCAAAGTAAACCACTCCTAAACCTAATGACTCAGCAGCATTTACAACATTTTGTGCCATTATAGCAGAATCAGTAATCCCTTGAAGGAACCTGTCACCATCTGCTGCAAAATTTGTCGCAGAATTCCCCTCAGCAAGTATCCTATCATTTCTAAAGTTGTCAGCAACAAAAATAAATAACTCAGGAGCTGTTGCTAGATAAGCCTGTTTTGAAATTTTCACAATCTGGTCCTTCTTCTTTTGGTCAGTAATCCTAATAATTGAAGATTGTAAAAGACCATTTGAAGTTGAAGTTCTATTGGCAACTTCCAATAATATACCTACTATTTCTTCTCCAATAGGCTCTTGCTTCCATTTTCTAATACTTCTGTGGTTTAACATACTTTCTATAATTTTATTTGTTTTCATGATAACCTCCATAAAATTATTATATATAAATTTATATACCCAATATTAAAAATAGTTATCTAAAAATAAAACTTATAGGACAAAGTCTTCTATTAAAATCTCCCCGCCTTCAAAATTGTGACTAAGGTTTTTGACTGTTAATATGCTCATATAATCTCCTTAAACATACTCATATTTGTACTCTTAAAAGTTTAATCTAAAGGTCTATTTGTCAATTTACATCTATAAAAATAAGAGGAGGAGATGAAATGTCAAACAGGACAAGAAATTACTAAGCAAAATTTAATTTAAAAGAAGAAGAAAGCAGATATTCAAACAAAAAATATCTGCTTTCAAAAATGCCTATATGTCCAAAAAAACTCCATAGTTACATGCAAAATATTAGCAGAAATCAAGGTGTTGTGTTAACCCCAATCCTTCTTCTTATTTTATATATGTTATGGAGTCTTTGATAGGTTACATATAAAATAATTTACTATATCCATTGCTTTTAGACTTTAGTTCATATGAGTTTAGTACAAATGCTATTTATTTCTTAGTTTTCATTTTTCTATAGTAGTGTCCCCAGCACTCTGTAATTATCTTTCTTGCAGCAAATGTTGATGTTAATGATGGGTCTAAATTAGGGGCAACTTCTACAACATCAAACCCAATTTCAGGTAGGTCAAATAAGCCTCTTAGTAATTCTAATAATTCCCTACTTGAAAGACCACCAAATTGTGGCGTGCCAGTTCCTGCTGCGTAGGCTGGGTCTAATGCATCAATGTCTACTGTGATATAAATATTCTTCAAATGTCCCATCTTGCTTTTTACTTGTTCTACTACTTTTTCTGGACCCATTTTATAAAAATCTCTGGCATTTATTACATTTACTGTATTGTTTTTACAAAAGTCTAATTCATCCATTTCAATGGACCTAATACCTATAAAAAACATATTTTCAATGCCTTTGACATTTTTTAATTCAGTAGCCCTTCGTGCAGGACAACCATGGGAATATTTATTTCCATCCAATGTATCACAAAGGTCGAAGTGTGCATCTATATGAATTATACCAAATTCTTCATTTAAGCTTTTATCAATCCCTTTGTATACTGGTATTGAAGTAGAATGGTCTCCGCCGAGCATAGTGAAAAATTTCTTTTCTTTTACTATCTCCCCAATTTTGCTCTCTACTATTTCGAATATTTCCATTTGATCCTTGCCAGTAAAGTCTCCTAGGTCTAATACTTTTAATTCTTCGATGCTTTCAAAGTCCTCAGTAGTTGGTGTAATAGTATATGTTATACTTCTAATACTTTCCGGACCATCTTTAGCACCTGCTCTAAAAGAGGCAGCCCCATCATAAGGGATTCCCAAAACAACTATATCAGCTTCATTTATTGCTAGCCCTGGTTTATTAAGACCTGCCCATAAGTCTGTGTCTTTAATCATATCTTTAGTTTCTTTCATCTTTCAATTCTCCTTTTCTATTATTTATTAACACTATAAGCTATTATCGGACTAACTACATTATATTAAAAATAAGTCTGATTTAATAGTCTTTATATAAAATTTCATAAGCTGGGAAATAAGCTTAACTAAAAAAGGTTTAAACTTACTATAGATTATTCTTTAACATAGATTCTTATGCATTATAGTTATATTGCAAAAAGAATACTAAGTATTGATTTATTATTCAAATTAATGTATTATAGTAGATAGAATTGATATTGAAAGAATGTGCTCAAGAGCACAATTTTACAAAAGTAATGAAATTTTTTGAAATATTTTGTAAACTCTTCGAGTCTAACCACCTAAAACACATGTCAAGGTGTTTAGACCTGACTGTAAAAGGTCACAGGGTTTTCTTCGGAAACGAGAAGGCCTTTCCGCTTTGTAAAGAAAAGATTCTCACTAGTTGCTTTATCAAACAAGGAGCTTGTTCAGAATCCTTTACAAAGTTTTTTTATACTCAAATATAGGATAAGTTTTTAAACAAAAGATCCAAATAATGAAAACTCATATTCATGCTTTTGTAAGGCATCTAATTGAAAGTTTTTTATACAAAATAAAACATTAGGAGGTA
>JAAYNG010000011.1 GCA_012520935.1 Tissierellia bacterium
ATATCCATATCCTGTACTTCCATTAAAATGAATGGAAGATAATTTAGCTTTTTTCATAGCTGAAATTACTTTCATAATATTATAATCTCTAATCTTGTCTTCATTTAAAAATAATTCTTCTAGTTCATTTTCAGAAGTTTTTACATACTCTATCACTTTTTTTGAAATATTAAAATTATTTTCTAAATATTCGTTAATCATATTTTGCCCTTTCTATGATATATATTAAGTCATTTATATTGTATTTTGAAACATCAAGCCACTTGGCTCTTTTTTCCCTTCTAAACCAAGTAAATTGCCTTTTGGCATAATTTCTACTTTTCTTTTTAATTAGTTCAATTTGAATATCTAATTTTTTTTCACCTCTTAAAAAAGGAATAATTTCTTTATAACCAATTCCCTGCATCGACTGAAAGCTTTCATCTAGTCCAGATTCATATAAAGTTTTTACTTCATCAACCAAGCCATCTTTTATCATTTCATCTACACGCATATTTATTCTATTATATAACACTTGTCTATCCATAAATAAAAAAAATAATTTTAACTTTAAATCTTTTCTTGGATTATAAAGGTTTTTTCGTAGAAATGATAATTTCACTCCGCTATGTTTATTAATTTCAAGAGCTCTTATTATTCTTTTAGAATCAGATGGTGTTATTAAATTCTTTGATTCAGGGTCTATATCAATTAATAGATTATATAAATAATCTTGACCATTAATTTCAGATAGCTTTTCAAGCTCTTTTCTATATTCTATATCTTTTTCCACTTCATTATAGTCCCTATCATAAAGAAAACTATTAATATAAAAACCAGTACCTCCAACTAAAATTGGAGTTTTACCACTATTGATAATATCCTTAATTAAGGGTTCAGACATCTCTTTATATTCTGCTACAGAAAAGCTTTCTTTTGGGTCTATAATATCTATCATATGGTGTGGAATTCCTTCCATCTCTTCCCGTTTTATTTTTGCTGTTCCAATATCCATACCTCTATATATTTGCATAGAATCAGCAGAAATAATTTCACCATTTAATTTTTTTGCAAGCTCAATAGAAACTGATGTTTTACCAACTGCAGTTGGTCCTGTTATTATAATCATTAAATCACACCCTTAAAAAAGCTAATTCAAAGTCTCTTTTATTTAGCTTAATAATTGTTGGTCTCCCATGAGGACAGTTTTTATAATTATCGCACTTTAAAAGTTTTCGCAATAACTCCATAGCAGAAATACTATTAATACTATCACCAGCTTTAATTGCATTTACACAAGCTTTTTTCATGATTTTTTCAGGATAAAAGTCGCTTTGAAAATTAATTTCATCAAGTGAATCTACTAAGTTTACTAGGAATTGACGATTTTCATGTAGTTTAAACATCATGGGTACAGCTCTAACAGCAATATTTTCCCCACCAAAGTCTTCAATTTCAAAACCTAGACCCAAAAGCTTTTCTGTATTTTGCATAATTTTTTCTTTATCTATTGAAGATAATGATATTATTTCTGGTACAATTAAAGTTTGCCTAGAAACATCTTTTTTTTCGTATTGTTCTTTAAATTCTTCATATAGTATTCTTTCGTGGGCAGCATGCTGATCAATTATATAAGCATTATTATATTCATCTTCCATTAAAATATATGTTTTAAAAAGTATACCTATAACTTTCATATTCTCAGGTATTACTTCATTATTATTTGATTTAACGAATTCTTCTTTTTTAGTATTAATAATAAAATCTTTTTCTCTTTCGGCTACAATTGGAGCATTATTATTTGTCTCTATAATAGTTGAATTGTCAAATCCAATTACCTTTGAAAATAGGTCCTCATCTTTAATTTCACTTTTTTGAATTAATTTTCTCTTATCTTCTAATGAAAAACTTTCAAGTTCATCAACGATATTACTTGTAAAATCTTTATAAACAATACCACCTAGTTCCATTTTTATTGGAGTCTGTATATTAGGACTTGTATTTTTTTCAAATATATTTACAGATTTTACCTCATCAATATCTTCTTTAGCTTTACTAATTCCATATAATATTGTTCTTATAATTGCATCTTGGTCTAAAAGTTTAACCTCTCTCTTATTAGGATGAATATTAACATCAACTTCACCATTTGGCACTTCAACATAAAGGACAAAACAAGGAAACTTTCCATTAGGTATAATTGTCTTATAGTAGTTTTCAATCGCTTTAGAGACTCCTGGTAGAAATACAGAACGATTATTTATAAAAAGTATCTGTTGACTTCTATTTCCCCTATAAAGAGATGTTTTAGACACACCTCCATATACTCTAATATTATTATATTCATTATTTATAAAACTTAAACCATCAGAAAACTCTCTCCCTAAAAGAGAATAAATTCTATTCTCTACCGATTCAGTTGCCTTTGAAGAAATAAATAAGTCCTTATCCTTATAGTACTTTATAGATACTTCAGGATTAGATAAGGCTTGCCTAATAACTACATCAGCAACAGCTCTATCTTCAGCACTATTAGACTTCAGTAGCTTTTCCCTTACAGGTAAATTATAAAAAAGATTTTCTATTTTTATACTTGTACCTACTGGTGAAGCTATTTGCTTTTCTTCTACAATAGCGTTTTCTTTAATTTTTGCAATTGTTCCTAATTCATCATTTTCTGTTTTTGTAATAATCTCAATTTGAGAAACACTAGAAATACTTGATAAAGCCTCGCCCCTAAAACCATAGCTGGAAATCTTATATATATCCTCAATTTCAGAAAGTTTTGAGGTTGCATGAGGTGTAAAGGCTAAAGCTATATCTGCTTTTTGAATTCCAAACCCGTCATCAGTAATTTTCATTAAATCCTTACCACCATTTAATGTTTCAACTGTAATTGATTTAGCATCTGCATCAAAAGAATTTTCCATTAATTCCTTTATAACTGAAGCAGGTCTTTCAATTACTTCCCCAGCAGCAATTTTCTGAATTGTATTATTATCTAGTATTTTTATTTTATTCATCATAACCTCTTATTTTCTTTGACTCACTACTCAATATTTTGAGTAAGTTATGGGCCTCTTCTTGAGACATTTTTTCCACATTTAAATCCTTTAACATATCTATAATATGTTCCTTTTTATAATTATTAAAATCAAGCTGTTTTTCTTTATTATCCTCTTTTGAAGTAATAATAATCTTATGATTTTTTTCAATCATTTTAAGTATAATTTTAGCATTCTCTATTACTTCTTTTTTTATACCAGCTAATTTTGCAACTTCTATTCCATAGCTCTTGTTAGTTATACCTTCTACTAACTTCCTTAAAAATATTACTTCATTGTTTTTTTCAATAACTGATATTGTTAAATTAGTTATTTCATCATGGGATTCTTTTAATTGTGTAAGTTCATGGTAGTGGGTTGCAAATAATGTTTTTGCTTTGATATTTTTTACAATGTATTCGCAAACCGACCAAGCTATTGATAAACCATCATAGGTGCTTGTCCCTCTACCTACCTCATCTAAAATCAATAAGCTGTTAACTGTTGCATTATTAAGTATATTTGAAACCTCTTTCATTTCAACCATAAAGGTTGATTCTCCACTTGATAAATTATCTGCAGCTCCAATTCTAGTAAATATTTTATCAGTAACTGAAATATTTGCTTGGCTTGCAGGTACGAAAGATCCAATATGTGCCATTAGGGTAATAAGGGCAACCTGCCTCATATATGTTGATTTACCAGACATATTTGGACCAGTTATTATTTGCATAGTTTGATTATTAATTCCTAGATTAGTGTCATTAGTTATAAAAGGTATATCTCTTTGAAAATACTCAACTACAGGATGTCTTCCTTCAATTATTGAAATTTCTCCTGTATTATTGATATTAGGTTTTGTGTATTCATTCTCTATAGCTACTTTTGCAAGTGATGAAAATACATCCATTTCAGCAATAAAATGTGCAGTTTTTTGAATCCTAGGAGTTTGTTCCTTAATAAAATCTCTTAATTCTATAAATATCCTATACTCAAGCTCAGTAATTTCATCTTGAGCATTCAATTTTTTCCTTTCCAGTTCTTTTAATTCATCGGTAAAAAACCTCTCACAATTTGTTAAGGTCTGCCTTCTAATAAAATGTTCTGGTACATTTTTTAAGTTTGATTTAGTAATTTCAAAAAAATATCCAAAAGGCTTATTAAAACCTATTTTTAAATTTTTTATACCAGAGTTTTTCCTTTCTTTTTCTTCTAAATGTAAAAGCATATTATTACTATTGGCTAAAATATCTTTAAGTTCATAAATTTCCCTTGAAAAACTTTCCTTAATTATTTTACCTTCAGTAATAGTAATAGGAGGATTGTCAACAATAGTTTTATCAATCCTGTCATAAATATCTTTTAAATCGTCAACTATTTTTGTTAAGAATTGTAATTCATTAAAATTTGACAATAGCTTTAAAATTTCTGGAATTTTGGAAATAGAATATGAAAGACTAGAAACATCCCTAGCATTTCCATTTGAAGAAGCTATTTTAGATGTAATTCTTTCTAAATCATACACCTCTTTTAGCAATTCTCTTAATTCATCGTTAAGTCTTTCATTTTTATAAAAAATATCAACAAAGTTTAATCTTTCCTCTATTTTTTTCATATCTATAAGGGGTTGATCCAAGAATTTTCTTAAAAGCCTTCCACCCATAGCTGTTTCAGTCCTATCAATTACAGAAAATAAAGAGCCTTTTTTCTTTCTACCTATAAGAGTTTCAGATATTTCTAAATTAGCCCTTGTACTATAATCAATTTCCATAAAAGACTTAGGTGTATAAAATGTAAGCTTATTAATATGAACAAGACTATCATTTTGTGTTGAAGTTAAGTATGCAAGCGTAGTAACAACAGCTGACTTTGATAAAGTCCTATTATTTAATTTATCTTTTTCTTCTTCATTGAAAAAATAACTTAATATTTTTTCCTTATCTTCCTCTGTAAATGAAAAGTCCATAAAGCTAAGGCTAGGACTGAAATCCTTTATATATTTATTAAATAAATTTACTTTTTGTAGTTTATAATTAGCTAAAACTTCACTAGGTTTATATTTTTTTAACTCAGTTATTAAAACTTCAAGCGAATCTTCACCTTCTAATTCAGTTGTAAATAATTCTCCAGTTGAATTATCAATTAATGATAAAGCAATTTTGTTTTTTTTATAAAAACAAGAAGCTAAAAAATTATTTGTTTTTTCATCAAGCCCTCTATCAAAAATTGTTCCTGGAGTAACAATTCTTACAACATCTCTTTTTACTATTCCTTTAGCTTGACTTGGATCTTCCAATTGTTCTACAATTGCTACCTTATATCCATTTCTAACTAATGTTTCTAAATAACCTTCATATGCATGGTATGGCACGCCACACATAGGAGCTTTTTTTCCACCTCCAGCATCCCTTTGAGTAAGGGCTATTTCTAGCTCTTTAGATGCAGTTATAGCATCATCATAAAACATCTCATAAAAATCACCGAGCCTATAAAATAATATAGCGTCTCGGTGCTTTTCTTTAATTGACCTATATTGCTTCATCATTGGAGTCATTTTCTCACCTCTAAAACACCCTCTAATGTAAAACTTTTTGCATTAGTAATTTCCACTGTTACCAATTCTCCTATTAAACTTTTATTTCCTTCAAAGTGGACTAACTTATTCTGCTCACTTCTTCCTGATAATATATTAGGATTTTGTTTCGAAACTTCTTCTACCAATACTATTTCTTTCTTGCCAATACATTCACTGTTCTTTTCATATGAAATTTTATTTAATACATCATTTAGTCTTTTTAATCTTAAAGATTTTTCTTCTTCAGCTATTTGATTAATCAAGTTTGCAGCCTTTGTACCAGGTCTTATGGAATATATAAAAGAAAAAGAACTGTCATATTTTACTTTTTTTACTAAATCCAGTGTAGCCTGAAAGTCTTCTTCAGTTTCTCCTGGAAATCCAACTATAATATCAGTAGAAATAGCTATATTTGGCATTATATCTCTTATCTTATTAATCTTATCTATATAGTATTCAACAGTATATTTCCTGTTCATTTCCTTTAATATCCTATTAGATCCAGATTGAATAGGTAAATGTATATACTTCAAAAGATTATTTAATTGTCCGTAGCTAGCAATTAACTCATCCGAAATATCCTTAGGGTGTGAGGTCATAAATGAAATTCTTTTAATTCCATCAATTTTATCAATATCAGATAGTAGGTTATGGAAGCCATATCCGTATTTCCCTCTGTATGAATTGACATTTTGTCCTAGCAAAATAATCTCTTTAACTCCAGAACTTGCTAAAGCTCTAATTTCTTTTAAAATATCATCACTATCTCTAGACCTTTCCCTACCCCTTGTATAGGGTACAACACAATAAGTGCAAAAATTATTACACCCATACATTATATTTACATAAGCTTTAAAGTCATACTTTCTAATGCTAGAAATATCTTCTACAATTAAATCTATTTTATCAAAAGAATCAAAAACTTGTTCATTATCAACTAAATTTCTATAAATATATAAAGGTAATTCTTCTAATGTATTTGCTCCAAAAACTATATCAACATGCCTGTACTTGCTTTTTATAGTATTTCTAATTCCTTCATTTTCCATCATACAACCACACAATATTATTTTTAAAGATTTCTTTTCTCTTTTTAAGGATTTTAGAGCACCTACTCTTCCAAATACTTTTAATTCAGCATTTTCTCTTATTAAACAAGTGTTATAAATAATGTAATCAGCTTCTTTTTCATTATCTGTAAAAGAAAAACCTAATTTCTTCAATATCCACATTATTCTTTCAGAATCATGTTCATTCATTTGACAACCATAGGTTTTTATAAAAAATCGAGGTTTTACTCCATATTTATCAACATAATCTGCAATGTAGTTTTTTATATATTTTATTGCTTCATCATATTCAGCTTCACTATACAAACTATGAATTCTAGCAACTTTCATTTTGATCACCTATAATAATTATAACATATATTTTTATTCTATTCTATTCAATTTATTTGGAAGAGAAGGAATTGTGTATTTCTTAAGTAATTTATACTCGCTTTTTTCTGTACCATGGAAATCAGAGCCACCTGTTATGATTAAATTTCTATTTTTTGCTTCTTTAATCAATTCTTTTGTAAGTATTGCAGAGTTTCTTGGATGAAAACATTCAATTCCATCAATATTTGTATTTAATACAAGCTTTCTTAACTTATTAGAAATAATTTCACCTGGATGAGCAAATACTGCAATGCCACCAATATCATGAGCTAACTTAATTGCCTTGTCTAAAGATAAACTTTCTCTCTTTACATAATATTTTCTATTGTAATTTAAATATTTAGCAAAAGCATCTTTAATACTTGAAGCATATCCTGTATTAATTAACTCGTTAGCAATTTTTACCCGTCCTATAAATTTTTCATTTTGATAATCGGTATCTTCAAAGATATTGAAACCATCATTTATTAATTTTTTTATAATTTTCAATCCTCTCTTATTTCTCTTTTCCATAATGTCTTTTAAAATCATATGAAGTTTTTTTGAGTATATATCAAAATTATAAATTAACAAATGAATTTCAGGTAAATTTGTACCATATTTTTCAATATATTCAGACTCTAATTTTGGATTATTAATGTCTGTACTTAACTCTAGGCCTAAAATTAATTCTATATCTTTTTCTTTAGAATATGGTATCGCTTCCATATAAGCATCTATTGTATCGTGGTCAGTTATTGAAATACCTCTAAGTTCAATATCTTTAGCTAAGTTAATTAATTCAATGGGTGATAAATTTCCGTCAGATTTGTTTGTATGCAAATGTAAATTGTACATTATACCTCCATTTAAAAATGTCTGCCCGAAGGCAGACATCTATATTAGTTATTTTGCATATTCCGCTACTCGAGTTTCTCTTATAACATTTACTTTTATTTGTCCAGGATATTCCATTTCTTCTTCTATTTTTTTTGCAATATTCCTAGCAGTAACAAGCATTTCATCTTCTGAAATCTTTTCAGGCTTTAATATAATTCTTACTTCTCTTCCTGCTTGAATTGCGAAAGATTTTTCTATCCCATCAAAAGCATTTGCAAGTTCTTCTAATTTTTCTAATCGTTTTACATATGCTTCTATTGATTCTCTTCTAGCTCCAGGCCTTGCTGCAGAAATTGCATCAGCAGCTTGAACTAAAATAGCTTCTATTGATTTTGCTTCAACATCTCCATGATGTGCTTCAACAGCGTGGATTACAGCCTTAGATTCTTTGTATCTCTTTAGAAGATTAACCCCTATTTCAACATGAGGCCCTTCAACTTCATGGTCAATTGATTTACCAATATCATGTAAGAAGCCTGCTCTTTTTGCAACCTTTACATCAGCTCCAATTTCTTCTGCCATTAGTCCTGCGATATTTGCTACTTCTATAGAATGCATTAATACATTTTGACCATAACTTGTTCTATATCGAAGCCTTCCCATATATTTAATGATTTCTGGATGAAGATTATTTATACCAAGGTTGAAAGAAGCTTCCTCACCAGATTCTCTGATGATTTGTTCAACTTCTTTTTTAGACTTTTCAACAGTCTCTTCTATCCTTGATGGATGAATTCTTCCATCAGCAACTAGCTTTTCTAAAGAAACTCTTGCAATTTCCCTTCTTACAGGGTCAAATCCAGATAATACAACAGCTTCTGGAGTATCATCTATTATCAAGTCTATTCCTGTAAGTGTCTCTATTGTTCTAATATTTCTTCCTTCTCTACCAATGATTCTTCCCTTCATTTCATCATTAGGTAATGATACAACAGTCACACAGCTTTCAGCTACATGATCTGCAGCAAATCTTTGAATTGCAGTAGATATTACTTCTTTAGCCTTTTTCTCCTCATGTTCTTTTAACTTAGAATCATATTCTCTAATTATAGTTGCAGTTTCATTAACTAAATCTTTTTCCAGCTTTTCAAGAAGAATTGTTTTTGCTTCATCAGTACTAAGTCCTGATATTCTTTCAAGTTCTTCAAGTCTTTGTTGATACAATTCTGAGATTTTAGCTTCAGTCTCTTCAACATTTGAAAGTTTTTGGTTTAATGTTTCTTCTTTCTTTTCAATCTGTAGGGTTTTGCTATCAACAGCTTCTTCTTTGGTTATTATTCTTTGCTCAAGCTTTGATACTTCACTTCTTCTCTCTTTAATTTCGGTTTCTATATCATTTCTTAATCTAAAAGCCTCGTCTTTAGCTTCAAGTAATATTTCTTTTGATTTTGCTTCAGCTTTATCTTCAGCAGCTTTAATAATCCTTTCAGATTCAATTTCAGCTGTTTGAATTCTACTTTCAGCTATTTTCTTTCTTACAATAAATCCAATAAAAAAGCCAACGAAGCCAAATAAAGAATAGTAGAGTATATCCAAAGATTCAAACACTAATAATTACACCTCCTCTATTAAATTTTCAAATTACATTAATGCTCACCATATCATTTTATACTTTAACTAAGCAACTGTCAAGTCTTTTTGCATCATTCCCGATGTCTCAGTTTTTATAAAATTTGTATAAAATCAAACTAAGGAATCCTACAATTCATATTTGAATTTTTGAATTTCAATACTGTTCGGAAAATATTCCTTTTTAAAAAATTAAAAAGGAGCAATAATGCTCCTTTACTCAAAATTATTTATTTATTCCAGCCCAATTATCTAATTTTTCATATGCTAACCCTATTGTTTCTTCGCAGATATCAGGTAATAATCCATTAAAACTATTAGTTGCTTTCTCAAATCCTGCTTTCAATGCTTCTAAAATAGCCTCATATTTGCTAATATCATCTCCTGAAATTGCAATAGCCATATTATAATTCTATCGCTCACAGCTTCAACTCCATATGCACCTTCTGAAGAAATTAATTCTTTTACCTTAGCTCTTGTTTCTTCATCAATTTCTACCATTTCATCCGGAGTAAGAAATTTCCTTTGTAATCCTTGCTTTTGAAGAAGGTCATCTGCCATATCAATTAGTATTTTATTAGCATTTTTTTGATCAATAACTACTTGATTAATAGTTGGCTTTGAGTAAGTAACAGAAGTTTCAGGCTCAACCTTTTCAAATTTATCAACTTGGAATTCTAATGGCTGCTTTTCAAAATTTGCATCTAGCTCTTCCGATTTTATTTTTTTATTATCGAATTTTTTCTCAATTCTTTTAGGGTTATCGACTGGATTAAATCCCCCTATCCTACCCATAGCATCCCCCTTCTTGTCTTGTTTCTCTGTAACACATAAATCGACAATTTGTAATAATTCTTTAATAATATATTTTTGGACTCATTTTTACGAGTTAACAGCTTCTCTATCAATAATTTTATTTATAGACTCTCTATCACTATAATGCACATGCTCTCCCTTAATTATTTGATATTCTTCATGACCTTTACCTGCTATAAGAATAATGTCATTCTCATTTGATAAATCATAAGCCTTAAAAATTGCTTTTTCCCTATCAGGCTCAGCAATAGCTTCTATTTTGCCTGAGTAATACGATTTCATTTCCAAGCATATTTTTAATGGATCTTCATAATCTGGATTGTCTGAAGTGAATATGGAAATATCTGAAAGAACAGAAGAAACTTCAGCTAACTCCTTTCTCCTTTCTTCACTTCGACCTCCAACAGTGCCAACAACAGTAATAATTTTTCCTGTTTTGTATTTATTTAATATATTCAATGTTGATTCTAAACTTATTTGATTATGGGCATAATCCAATACAAACACCCTGCCATTTACCTGTATTAATTCCATTCTTCCCTTTACATACAAACTATGCAGGTTAGACCTAATAATGTTATCTTCAATACCGAAATATTCCAAAGAAGCAATCATTTGTATAGCATTATAAACATTAAAAATTCCTACAACCGGTAATTCATAATCTTTTCCATTCATTTCAAAATTTGTATAAAGATTGATTAAGTCGTCAGAAAATTCAATATTTTGTGCATAATAATTTGTTTCATGTTTTGTAGAAACACCAATTAATTTTGCATTAGTACTTGAAGCCATTTCTACAATTTTTTCATCATCTTCATTAATAACAGCAACTGGTGCCATATTAAATAATTTTTTTTTGTTATTCATGTAATCATCAAAGTCTTTATGTTCTTTTGGTCCAATATGGTCTCTATGAATATTTGTAAAAATAACTAAATCAAATTTTACATCACTTACTCTATCAAGCATTAATGCTTGAGAAGAAACTTCCATGACAGCAAACTTCATACCAGCTTTTATCATATTTGAAAAAAGTCTATGTATTTCATAACTTTCTGGTGTTGTATTTATAATATCTTCAGAAATATTTCCATAAAAAGCTCCATTGGTACCAATAATGCCTGTGGGTATAGATATAATATTTAACATTTCATAAATATAATTTGCTGTTGTAGTTTTACCTTTAGTACCTGTAACTCCAATTACTTTTAAATGTTCTGAAGCTTTAGAAAAAAATATATTACTCATTCTTGAAAGAGCTTTTCTAGTATCTTTTACTTTTATATAGCAAGCATCATCTTTAAAATCTAAGTCATCTTCAATAACAAATGCTCTGACTCCCTTTTCGTATGCATCATTAACAAAAGAATGACCATCTGATGTTTTACCCTTTAAAGCAAAAAATAGGGAGTCTTCTTTTGCATTACGTGAATCATATACAAATTCTTTAATATCTAAAATATTCTCATTTATTATTATTTCATTTCCATCTAGTAATTGTTTTAAATCCATATTAGTCAGCCTCCTTCATACCTATTTTATCATTTATTAATCTAAATACAAGATAATATTATATTTTTGGAATTATATAAGGTTGCATCGAATCAGGATAATTATTAATATAAACATTTGTTTCATAAAGACTTTCAATATTTTCTAATGTTAAAACACTTTTTGCATCACCAATATTTTCTACTCTACCATCTTTTAATAGGATGATTTTATCACTATATAAAGATGCAAGATTTAAATCATGAAGTATTACAATTATTGTTATATTATCTTCTTCATTTAAATTTTTTAATAAATTAAGAATTGCTATCTGATATTTTAAATCCAAATGATTTACAGGTTCATCAAGTATAAGAATTTTAGCTTCTTGACTTAATGCCCTCCCTATCATAACTCTCTGAAATTCTCCACCACTTAATTTTTTATATGAACGGTTAGCAAATTCAGTTATGCCAACATATTTCATAACTTTGTTTATGATTTCTTTATCTCTTTTCGCGATTGATTCAAATCTCTTTAAATAAGGAAACCTCCCCATTTCAATAATTTCTTCTACAGTAAAGTCAAATTCTAATGAATTTGTTTGGAATACAGCTGCAATATTTTTTGCTAATTCTTTATATGAATAATTTTCTATTAAAATATTATTTAATAAAATTGAACCCTTTCTTTTTCCGCTTGAAACTCCAAGTATTGCTTTCATTAAAGAAGTCTTTCCAGAACCATTTGGGCCAATAATAGAAATGAAGTCTCCCTCTTCTACTCCAAAGCTAATATTATGTAATACTTCCTTATCTCCATAATAATAGGAAAGATTTTTAATATCTAATATCATTATCTTCCCTCCGTTTTCTTTTTTGAATTTCTTAATAAGTATATGAAAAATGGTCCTCCTAATAGTGAAGTGATTATTCCTACAGGAACTTCTTGAGTTTCTAGTAGAGACCTAGATATGGTATCTGAAAATATTAAAAAGAATGCTCCTCCAAAAACAGTAGCTGGCATTAACCTCTTATGATTAGACCCAAAAATTATTCTCATTAAATGCGGAACAACTAAGCCAACAAATCCAATAATTCCTGATATTGAAACAGCCATTGCTGTCATTAGAGAAGATACTCCAAGCACTAAAAGTTTTGTTCTCTCGGTATTAATCCCCATAGTTTGGGCTAATTCTTCACCTAAAACTAGTGCATTTAGCTCTTTTGCCAATGACATTATTAAAATAATTCCTATCACAAAAAATATCCATCCATATTTTACTTCTTCAATAGTAACTGCACTGAAAGACCCAAATGTCCAAGCTATTATTCTGTGAATGTTATCTTGGTTCATCATCATAATAAAATTAGTAACAGAAGATAAAATTGCGCCAACAACAACACCAGCTAATAAGACTGAAACAGTATTTATTTTACCACCAATCCGACCAAGACTAAAAACTAATAAACTAGATAAAACCGCACCTGTAAATGCAAAAACACTAATAGCTGCAAAACCAAATGTACCTACACCTAATACAATGCCGACAGTTGCTCCTAAAGCTGCTCCAGCAGAGACACCCAGTATATAAGGGTCAGCCATAGGATTGTTAAAGACAGCTTGAAAAGACGCTCCCGCAAGAGAGAGCGTCGCTCCAACTAGACCAGCCATAATAATTCTTGGCAGCCTAATATCCAATACTATAAATATTTCAGTTTCATCAATTCCGGTTAAATCTATCCCTTCGCCGAGGACAGGGAATGTAGATAAAAGAATTTTTGCAGTATTTAAAATAGGAATTTTAACACTTCCTAAATGCAATGAAACCAATATTGCTATTGATACTAAGATAAGCAATAATAAAAGTTTTGGAAAAAAATCTTTCTTCATATTTTAAAAATTAATCTTATACATTAATTCAGGATGAATTGTTTTTAAAATTGCCTTAAGTCCATCTGTAACTAGTCTTTCAGATGGTCTGTTGTAAACATTTTCATCTATCACAATAAATTTATTGTTTTTTATTGCTTTTAAAGATGAGTAATTAGAGCTTTTAGTCATAATATCCTTAGCCCAGCTCCCTCCGAAAATATAATCTGGATTGTTTTTTATTAATTTTTCAACATTATATTTATAGCCTTCAGCGTCTTTTGCGCTATTAACCCCTCCTGCAGTAATAATAATATCGTTTACAAATGTATTGTCTCCATGAGTAAATTCACCACCATCTCCTGTTCCTACAACAAAATATACACTAGGTTTAAATTTGGACTTTGTTAACATAGATACATAATTTACCTTTTCTCTCATGGTAGAAGCCAAGGCTCTAGCTTCATAATTTTTATTAACTATATTTCCAATAACTAAAATATCTTTATATGCCTCTTCTACTCTATTTGGCGAATCCTTTACTAATGTAGGAATCTTTGCAGCTTGGAATTTTTTTATAACATCTTCTTTGTAATGAGTAGCTGCAATAATTAGGTCTGGTTTTAAACTAACAACTGTCTCAATATTAGGCTCATACATTGTACCTACCTCTTTAACTTTTTTTGCTTCAGCAGGATAGTCACAATATTTTGTTCTTCCAATTATTTTATTTCCAGCACCTAAACGGAATATTGTTTCAGTAACATCCGGTGCAAGAGATACTATCTTTGATGGTTCTTTACTCACAAGATACTTTTTACCATCATTAGTGTAATCTACTGGATATTTAGGTTCATTTAATTTTTTTACAGATGTTTTTCCATTATTCCATACTACTTCATAGTTCATAGTTTCAAAGAAAAACCTGAAAGGAATATAAACCTTATTATTTTTAACCTCTGTTTTTCCAACAGTTTTGAATTGTACACCATTTACAGATACTTCATTTGAATTCTTATTAAATTCAAATTTTACATCCTTTTTTGCGATTTCAACCTTGTCACCTGTAGCCTTTACTGTAAAGCCAAATGATAATAAGTTATCCACATCCACTTTTGTAATTGAGTCAGTAGTAATTGTGTTGAAATTTTTTTTATCAATATTGGTAGCATATGAAATATTTGAAAATAAACCAACTATTAAAACCAATACTAATAAAAATGAAATAAATCTTTTCATCTTATCCCTCCTAAAAAAATACCGAATCAAAAAAAGATCCGGCAACTTTAAATCTCTCCTCGGGAGATTATAACATAAGAACAATAAAGATATCCTGGCTAAGAGTTTCACACATAATCGCCTTCTCCGTTGCCGAATGGCATTTGATTATGCAACCTCATTACAGTGTCCGGAACGCGCAAGACTTTCACTCGCTTCCCTTTAGAGTTCATATTAAGTTATTAATATAATAACATAAATTTATAATTTTAACAACTGTAATAATAATAAAATAGAGATAAGACTATTATCTCATCCCTATTTTATAATTAATTATTTTTTAGCAAGGCGTATCTTCTGCAGCAAAACCAGCCTTAGCAAGCTCTTCTTTTGCCTTTGTAAGATTAGCTTCACTGATCATAACAATAGGTCCTGTACAACCCATTCCAGACTCAGCATAAATACCTACCTTCCAAAGAGCTTTAACTGCATCTTCTAATTCCATAACATCTATGCCACCAATTGATTCGGTTACTATTTCTTTTGGTGGAGATTTTACTTCCTCTTCATCTTGCCCTTTAGCCTTATCTTGAGTAAGTTTAGCTATTATATCCTTTAACCCAGCTTTATTAGCTGCTGTAAATTCTTTCTTAGCAACTTCAAATACTTTACCTTTTACTAATTCTGCAGCATAAATAATTGCATTAGCTGCTACAGGTGAACCAGAAGCTCTAGAAAGTATCATTATAAGTCTTTCATAGTCTTCACCTATTCCTGGGCCATAGCCATATCCGACTGCTTCATAGTCTCCTCCAGTTTGATAAGATGAAAATATTTTCATTAAGAGGTTTCCAGTTAAGGTATCATTTACCATAATATCTGGTGTTCCAAGTAATAAGTCATTACCTCTCATTACAACTCCACCGTCAACCCTTTGTGATTCTGAAAATTCTACATCATAGCCATTAGCTTTTAATTCAGCAAAAGCTCTATCTACTTGTCTTGCACCATCAAGGTTAGCAATTCCAAGAGTAGGTTTCTTAATTCCTAACGCCTTAGCTACTATATTTCCATAAATACCATTCTTTATCATCGCTTCTACCCTATGAGGAGCAGAGGTACCGGTAGTGGTTGCAAGAATCATTTCTCTTCCCCTTCCAGGAGTTATTATTCTACCAACAGTAGAAACACCTATCGGGAAATTATAATGCATAGTTACGCATCCATCTATTTCCTTAGAGTCAAGAAGTTCTTCCATCTTTTTATGTTGTTCATCTTCAGTATCAACATTATATTGAGTTAATTTAGAATCATTTTTAGGTCCAATTAATACAACTTCAATGGATGGGTCTTTTTCTTGTGCCATTTCTGCACCTTTAATAATATTATCCACGCCAAGTTCACTACCAAGAACTGTGATTCCTATTCGAACTTTTTCTCCAAATTGTCCAGTTTCAATGGCATTTGCTACATCATTAAAGACCTTACCTACCATTTTCTTAACATTATCAGACATACTATCACCTAACCTTCAAGAAGTGCCTTAGCAAATTCTTTCATAGTTTCACCAACTAGCTTTCTTACCTCGTCTTCTGAAACTCCTTGAGATTGAGAATCTTCTACAACTCCTGTATTCTTTTCTATAACAAATGAAATACCATCAAAAAGATTAGTCATCCTGCCTAGGAATAAACTTCCCTTTCCAATAATCATAGAATTCTTAATCTTTCCACTCAAAATATCTTCTCTGCAGAATCCTAGATAAGGAACTCCTGAAGGGATATGTCCTTGAGTTGGAGCCCAACCTTCCATTCCATGATTTTGAATGAAATCATTTAGTGCTGCTTTTTCAATTTGTTTCTTTTGAACTCCTAAAGCTGCCATCATTTTAAAGTTTGCGGTCGGAACATCCCCTGCCCCTGCTGGTTTTGTGATATCAGGATTTTGCATCTCTGTTGAATACTTGTCAATATCAGTAATTTTTAATCCTATTCTTTCTAATGGGTCAGAAACCAATGAGCTAGTTACTGCTTGTGGTGCAGAACCAGTTCCTACAGTATGTCTTCCAGTAATATCATTTCTAATTACAGGATTAACGCCATCATTTTTACCTACAACTGCAGCAAAGCCAGCTACACAATCTTCTAGGATTGGTAGACCCTTCTTTAAGTGGTCTTTTCCATTCATTCCGAGCTTAGCAGTTGAACCACCAGCAACTACAAGAACATTTTTGAAAGTTCCAGACCTAACCATAGATGCTGCTGCTATCATAGTATGAGCAGGTGCAGCGCAGAATCCTCTCATATCAGACCCTGAAGCATTTATCAAACCAGCTTTTTCAGCAATTGATTTAGCAAAGTTTCCTCCACCTCTTTGGTTCATATCTCCACAGGCTTCTTCAGAACATTCTAAAACATATTCTATATCTTCTGGGTTTATTCCTGCAGATTTTATAGCATACACAGCTGAAAGAACAGCAGATGCTTTTGAAACAAGGTTTTCAAGAATAACATGTGCAGATAAATTAACATCAACTTGATGTGCTTGTTTAACGCATCCAACTATACAATCACCTGAATACAATGCTTCTGCTCCATTTTCAATGTTTTTTTCAATATCTGAAAGTTCAACCCCATCTTTAAAGTTAGCTTTTAGGATGTCTGTAAGTAGTGGATGTGCTTCGATATCAGGTCTAACTTTTTCAACAAAATCCTTTGTTAAAGATACTAAATCAAAAACATCACACATTTGAATCATAGCGATAAACTCATCTTGTGGCATAATTTCACCAAATTTACCTTCCCTAGTTCCTTCAATTGGTTTATCATACCATGGTTGTTCTAATTTTTTAAGATCATCAGGGTGTTTATTGCCAATATATACTTGATTTGGCAAATAATTCACCACTTCATCATAACTCCTTAAATTTTTTGGAACTTCCTTAAGATAGTCAGAATCTGGATTCAATGTCCTTTCTGTTGTCTGAGTTGTCCCGTTATACAATACCATATCGGGAGTGTGCGCCAAGATATACGAAGCGCCTTTCAAAACTGCATAGCCCATAAATACACCTCCGTAATTTTTAAACAAGGGGGGGCATGCCCCCCTATTTTCCCTAATCTGTAAAGACAGTTTGTTCTGAAACTTCTGTCTCTAATGCTTTTAATGCCTTTTCAACAAGATGTCTTCTTAATTTCTTTTCTTCTTCTGCATCCCCAAGCCTTGGATCTCCCAATGGATGTGGTATAGCAATAGTAGGAATAATCCTATTAGCACCAACCGTTAAGGATATTGGGGTTACAGTACACATGTGAACTACAGGTATTCCCTGTTTTTCAATAGCTTTTACCATCGTTGCCCCGCAACGAGTACAAGTACCTCAGGTGCTTGTAAGGATAACTGCGTCAACGCCATTTTCAATTAGTTCCTTACCTATTTCTTCACCAAATTTATTAGCATTTGCTACTGCAGTACCATTACCCACTGTTGAAAAGTAATAATTATAAAGCTTACCAATCTTTCCTTCCTTTTCCATCTCTCTAAGAATATCAACTGGTATTACCCTATCATTATCTTCATTAGCATATACTGGGTCATAACCACCATGTGCTGTCTCACTATTTTCTGCTGTTAAGTCATCTACACCTTCAATAGAATATCTACCGAATTTTGATGCAGAAGATGACTCCACATGGTCAGGGTTACCCTTTGGCACTGTACCGCCAGAAGTTACTATAGCAATAGTAGCTTTTGACATGTCTTTTATTGCTGGCATAGGGTCTACTCTATCAAATGCAGGCATCGGATACTCTGTTTCGAAAGCTTCTCCCTTCATCTTCTTTAAGAGCATATCTACTGCTCTTTCAGAACCCCTCTTATCTGTAAAGTAGTTCTTTCTTACACCCTTAGGTATATAATTTTCTTCATTAGGTGTACCTATTTCTTCACCCTTAGCCAATTTTAAAGCTAATGGTACTAATTTTTTAACTGCATCCCTCATTCCAGCTGCAGAATTTTTTGTAGATATAATATAAATAGATTTCCTATACATATCAACGCCTGGGTTTTCCTCATACATTGCAGTAATTGCTGGAATTCCTAGTTCGTTTTGTACAGCTTCAGTAATAGCACCACAAGCTACACCATACCTACCTGCATTGAAGGCGGGACCTGCTATAAATAGATCTGGTTCATACTTTTTAACCATTTCTAGTATAGTTTCCTTTGCTTCATCCATATTTTCACCAAAATAACTGTCCCCACAAATTATGGTAGCAACTATTTCACCATCATCTTTTAATCCAGCATTTATAGCTAAACCCGGTCCAATTATCTCTTCTTTGACTTCAGGTTTATGGTCGGCCATTTCCTCGCCACCAATACCACCAAAGAATTGGTTAATATAATGAACAACTCTTAGTTTTGACATCAACTTCCCTCCTTCACATTAATATTTTGTAAACTCTTCCCTTATACCACTTACTTCTTCAGCAATCTCATCTACATCTAGAACCATTTCCATCATGCCGATTTGATCATCGTAAACATCTTCATCGACTGACTCCTTAAACTCTGGTTCAGTTGCATGATACACTTTAAGTCCTAATTCTACTCCAGCCAGAACGCCAGCATAAGTTGGATCCCCTGCTGTAACTGTTTCTGCAGCAAGACCAGATGATTCAGCTTCGCCACCACCTATTATTACAACAACATTTTCTGGCCCATATTTTTCTGATAAATCTTTTACTCTTTTTTGATTTTCCAAATCCATTGCACCTGCAGCCGTTCAGACGAAACACTCAGTAGCTGAGAAAACCACCTCCGCAGGTGTTGATTTTAAACATTCTTCAATAGCTGGTCCAGGTATTCCATCCCTATCACCAATTATAATAACTTTTGAATTTTCATTAAATATTGACATGATATTCCTCCTTTTTTTACTCTACAATGTTCTTGCAGACATTTTATTAAATCCTACTTCATTTGTTGCGCCTGTAATTGCTTGTAATTCTACAGTAATAGATCCATCCTCAGATAAAGAACCATCAAAACCGCCTGCAATAGTATCTACAAAGTCAAGAGTTCCAATAATTTTATCCATAGCTGGTAGAACAATTACTTCATTTGCATTACCACCAGTTACTACAGCATTCGCTAATGGATCAGCGTCAGCTAAAGATTGGCTTGCTCCGTCTCTACCTGCATATTCGTCAGTTACAATTACAGTGTGAATTCCCTTCTTTTCAATCTTCTTACAATTCATAATCAAGTCTGTATCAGGATTTCCAAAACCTTCTTGGCTAATAATTACACCATCTAGTTCTAAGAATTCAGCAAGTTTTGCAGTCATGTTAGAAGATCTTTCCTTGTCTGCTAAATAAACATTTTCATTTGTAACAATTATACCAACAAAATTATAATCTTTTCCATGTCTTTCAAGCAAATCATGTACTACTGGATTATTCATTTGGTGGTAAGTTGTATTTTTATCGCATGCAGACACACAGTTTCCACTCACAATAGCTCCATCCATACATTCTGTTGGATAAAGTAATGTTGGAATGATTTGTTTACCGTCAACACCATAAACATATGTGTCATGAAGTAATCCTTGTGTTTGAATCATTTGAACATAACCAATTTTTGGAAGGTCTGGATATTTTCTTACTCCTTCAAATAAAGTTTCTACTTCATAAACCTTAATTTCATCTGGAGTAACATCTTTAATTGTTTCTGCTACTAAAGCTGCTGTTTTAAATCCAGCAAACCTAACAGCCTTTTCATGTTCATGTTGTTTTAAACCATCAATAGGTTCAACTTTAATTACTAAATTAATAGTCTTAGAGAAAGGTGTATAATCTGCACCAGGACCACACATGTCAATAATCCCTTCTTGGAATCCAACAATTTTACCAGTAGTCATAACTGCCATACCCTTTGCTACATTTGTTTTTCCTGAACCTACTTGTTCAACATTTGATAATACCCCTGGGAAAACTCCTCCTGGGCCCTCTACCTTAACCCTTGGTTCCACAACATCCTTAACAGGAGTTATGCGGGTTTTTTCTCCTGGATGAGCAACATCCATATCTACAGATTTAATGTGGTCATCTTCCATTACTAAATCAATAATGTCTTGTTTCTTTACTGTTACCACTCCATCTGCAAATTTTGTTTCATCTCCAAAAACTACATCTTTGATGAAAACATTTCCAATTTCTAAACGCATAATTCACCTCCACAATATTTGCTCAAATGGACAATCCATTTAAACATATTTTTTAATCATTTCCAAAACAGCTTCTTTAGTAGCAGCATCTTGAACTAATGAGTCAATTTTTTCTCCGCCTTTATAGATAGCAATAACAGGAAGCCCCATAACTTGTTGTCCAATTGCAAGCCTTCTAGCCTTAGTAATGTCTAGAGAAGAAAATTTTATTCTATCTCCAAATTCTTTTGAATATTCTTCAACATGTGGCATTAATGCCTTGCATGGTTCGCAACTTGGACCCCAAAAATCAACTAAAACATAACCATCAGCTTTTAATACCTCTGACTCAAAATTATCTTTCGTAAGTTCCAGCATCATAAATCCTCCTATTCTTGTTCTGCTATATATTTTTCGCATTGTGTTGCGGCGATCGCACCATCAGCACATGCTGTTACTATCTGCCTTAAATCCTTAACTCGATTATCTCCAGCTGCATATACACCTGGAATACTTGTTTCCATTCTTTCATTAGTTAATATATACCCATTTTCCATGTCAACTAATCCATTAAAAATATCGTTGTTTGGTATTAAACCTATGAATACAAACACTCCAAATGTACCATCGTCTTCACCAGCGAAATATTCCTCTAGTTCACCAGTTTTTGTATCTTTAAAAACAATAGAATTAACTATTCCTTCACCCTTTATCTCTTGAACTACTGAATTCCACCTATATTCAATTTTTGGATTATTCTTAGCTTTTTCAACTATTGACTTGGCAGCCCTCAGTTCATCTCTTCTATGAACTATTGTAACTTGCCTTGCAAACTTAGAAATATACATAGCTTCTTCAACAGCAGAATCTCCTCCGCCAATCACAAATACTTCTAAATCTTCAAAGAAGTTAGCATCACATGTCGCACAATATGAAACACCCCTGCCAACGAACTCTTTCTCTCCAGGGCAATCAATTGGTCTAGAGTGAGCACCAGTTGCAATAATTACCGTTTTTGCCTTATATTCTTTATTCATTCCTTTAAGAATTTTTTCTTTGCCTTCAAAAGATACACTTTCTATAGTATCTAGTGTATATTCAGCTCCAAAGTGGTCGACTTGTTCCTTCATTCTTTCTACTAAGTCAGGACCTGAACAATCCCTTATAGAGCCAGGATAATTTTCAACCTCATCAGTTGTTTTTATTTGTCCACCTGGACCGTCTTTTTCAATTATTATGGTTTTTAGTCTAGCTCTTGATGCATATAGTGCAGCTGCTAAACCTGCAGGACCTGCTCCTATTATTGCAACATCATACATATAATATACCTCCCAATCTTTATAAAAAAACAAGGCAAATAGCTGTCTATCCGCCCTGTTATCAACAAAATAGCGACTTCAGAGTCTAATCCACAATGCAATCCTTTTACCTGAGATTTTCAATTTGAACGACTTTTTCAAATCTTTACCCTTCGGTGAAATTACACTCTCTTGCATGCTCAATACAATATTATTTTTTTCACAATAAAATTATACAATAGATTTTTAAAATAGTCAATGAGTTTTCTATAATAAGTTTTTATCAACTTTTAATAAAACCTTTATGAATCATATTTTTTAAGAAATTAATAAAAAATATATTTAAAATTTAATTGACTCTATATCTAGTATATGGTAATCTATTTTTAGTAAAAACTGTTCAAATTGAAAATCTCAG
>JAAYNG010000085.1 GCA_012520935.1 Tissierellia bacterium
ACCCATCAAGATGTAAAAGTATGGGCAGAGCTTGCCATGATACTTTGGTCAGCAGGACTAAGGGTAGTATCAGCTTGGACCATTTCTACAGAGACCGTAACAGGTAGACTAAAGTCTGGTAACTATGTATCTGGTACTGTTTTACTAACACTTAAAAAACAAGTGGAATCAGAAAAAATTTATCAGGATGAATTATATGATGAAATAAAATATGAGGTTGAAAGAACTATAGATTCTATGAAGGATATAAATCATAAGGATGACCCTGATTTCAATGATGCTGACTTTATATTGGCTTCCTATGCATCTACCCTAAAGGCAATAACATCCTACAGAGAGATTGCTGGTATAGATATACCCTATTGGCTAGAAAAAGGAAGAGATAGTAAAGAAACCAACCCTATAGAAGAATTAATATCTAGGGCCCAGGATATTGCCTACAACTATTTAATACCTGAGGGGTTTGATAGCTTTTCTTGGAGAGAACTATCCAAGGAAGAAAGGTTCTTTATAAGGGGTATGGAGCTTGAGATGAACAATATCTATCAAATAGGTGATTACCAAGAGTTAGCAAGAGGATTTGGGGTTACAAACTATACAGATATGTTCCAATCAACATCAGCGAATAAGGCTAGGTTTAAGACAGCAAATGAGTTTAAGAGAAGGCAAATAGGTGGAGATGGGTTTGGGTCTAGCTTGACAAGGCATCTTTTAGTAGCCTTAAATGACTCTATAGTCGAAGATAAGGCTTCAGCAGGTATAACTTATTTGAGAACCTTCTACCAAGAGAATAATGAATATTGGAAAAAGAAAAACCTGATGATGGAAATATTAAACTTCTTATCTAGGGTTGAGAATATAGATCATATGAACCATTGGAATTCAACAGGATATTATGCAAAGGTACTAAGAGAAGCCCTTAGAAATGATGGGGTCTAGGAGTGTGATTGTATGATTAATAGATATTCATCTAGAAGAGAGTCTTTATCTGACTCTCTTCTTAATAAAAAGCTTAAAGATGCTAAGTCCTATGATAGGATTGCTGGATATTTTTCTTCATCAATTTTAGAAGTGGCTGGGGAAAATATTGAAAGTATGGAAGGGAAAACTAGAATTATATGTAATTCAGACTTGTCCAAAGAAGATGTATTAACAGCAAATTTAGCAAAGGGAGCCTTAAGAAAGGAATGGTGTGACTTTAAACCAGAGGAATTAAAAAACTCCCATGATAGGTTCAAAAAATTATATGACTTATTATCCTCAGGTAAACTAGAGGTACGTGTCCTTCCTAATGAAAGATTTGGATTAATTCATGGTAAGGCTGGTGTTATAACTTTAGCAAATGGTGAAAAAACTTCTTTTTTAGGCTCAGCCAATGAATCCTACTCTGGGTGGAAATTGAATTATGAATTGATTTGGGAAGATGATTCTAAAGAGGCAGTGGATTGGGTACAGGAGGAATTTGACTTATTATGGAATGATAAATCAGCTATTCCTTTAACAGACTTTATTATTGAAGATATAAAAAGAATTTCTCAAAGAGAAGTTGTAGACAGAATAGATGATTGGAAAGATGAAGATCCAGACCCTTCGTCAGTGGCAGTAGAATCTCCAGTATATAGGGAGCAACTAGGTTTGTGGGAACATCAGAAGTACTTTGTAGACAAGGTCTTCGCAGATCATAAGATGTCCTATGGGGCTAGATATATTTTGGCTGATCAAGTAGGACTTGGAAAAACCATACAACTTGCCATGGCAGCTCAACTCATGGCTTTATATGGGGATAAACCTATACTTATTATAGTACCTAAAACTTTAACTTGGCAGTGGCAGGATGAAATGAATAACTTACTAGATATGCCTTCCGCTGTATGGGAAGGTAGATTTTGGGTTGATGAAAATGGTATGGAATATAGAGGGGTATCCATGACCAAATGTCCAAGAAAGGTTGGAATAATATCCCAGGGATTAATAGTAGCTAAGTCAGAACACATAGACAGAATTTTAGAAAAGGAATATGAATGTATAATAGTGGATGAGTGCCATAGAGCAAGAAGAACTAATTTAGGTGAAGGAAAAGAGCACCATAGCCCTAGTCCAAATAACCTATACAAATTTCTCTTAAGTGCCTCATTAAAAACAAGATCAATGCTACTGGCTACAGCCACTCCCATACAAATGTATCCTGTAGAATTGTGGGATTTAATGAATATTCTTTCACAAAAAAATGATAGTGTATTAGGAAGCCCTGCTTCCAATTGGAGAAAGAAAAGTCTTATTTCAAAAGGACTTAATTTGGTTATGGGTAAAGATACAATTGATATCTTACCTGAAAACTGGGATTGGATTAGGAATCCTTTGGCCCCTAGAAATGAAGGAGTATTTTTTGATAGCCTAAGAATGGCTGGTAATATGAAGGACGAAGACTTTGTATTCAAGAAAACAATTCATGAACTGGATGATGCTGAGCATCAAACAATTGGTAATATACTATCTCATGGTTTTTACGGTCATCATAATCCATACATAAGACATGTAATCAGAAGAGAAAGAGAATATTTGGAGGATAAGATTAATCCAGATACAGGACAACCATATTTAGAAAAGATAAATGTAAAACTCTTGGGAGAAGAAGATCATGATGCCCTTATTTTAAGCACTTATTTAAAAGAGGCATATGAATATGCAGAAGAATTTTGCAAGATTTTAGGAAAAAGAAATAAGGGGGCAGGTTTTTTAAAGACCCTGCTTCTAAAGAGAATAGGAAGCTCCATAGAGGCAGGGAAAAGTACTGGAAACAAGATGCTAAATGAATGGAATACCTATATGGACAATAGTTTTGAAGAGCAAGAAGAGGAGTACAAGGACGAGAAAGATATTAAAAAACCAACGGATATTAAAAACTTAACAGAAGAGGAAACAATTTTACTTAGAAAATTTGTAAGAGCATTGGAAACAACAGAGGCTGTAGATCCAAAATATGAAAAGACCCTTGACTTATTAAAAAATGAAAAGTGGATGGAAAGGGGAACTATTATATTTTCCCAATATCTAGTTACAGCAAGGTGGATTGCAGATAGATTATCTAAGGAATTTCCTGAAAAGATCATAGGCTTGTATGCTGGGGGTTCGGCTTCTGGACTATATGAAGGTGGAAAGTTCAAGGTAAAGGATAAAGAAGCTATAAAGGAAATGGTAAGAACTAGAGAAGTAAAGATATTAGTTGGAACAGATGCAGCAAGTGAAGGACTAAACCTACAGACCCTAGGTTCATTGATAAACATTGACTTGCCTTGGAACCCAACAAAACTAGAGCAAAGAAAAGGTAGAATTCAAAGAATAGGTCAACAATACGATACAATTTATATTTACAATATGAGGTATAAGGATTCTATAGAGGATAAGGTTCATAAAAAGTTATCTGAAAGATTAAAGAATATTACCAATGTATTTGGACAACTTCCAGATGTATTAGAAGATGTATGGATTAATATAGCTCTGGGGCAAGAGGAAGAGGCCTTAAAAATAATAGATAATGTTCCAGAAAGACATCCTTTTGAAGCCAGATACAATGACGATGTAAAGCATATTGATTGGGAATCTTGCACAAGAGTACTAGATAATAAAGAAAAGAGAAGAGTGCTGGAAAAGGGATGGTAGGATGGGTTTAATAAACTTAAACATTGGAGGGGTTAAATGATTCCAAAATATGATGAAATGATTTTACCTATTTTAAGAATTATTGCAGATGGAAAAGAATATAATAATAG
>JAAYNG010000086.1 GCA_012520935.1 Tissierellia bacterium
AAGTTAATAGGTTCGCCTTTAAACTCTTTTTCACCACAGGCTGAAAGAGCAAGTAATAGAACTATCAATAGTCCAAATTTAAACTTATTTAACACTTTATTCATCTGTTCTTTCTCTCTTTCTAATTGCTGTGACAACACTTGTTGCCACAAGGACAGCCACTATAGTTTCCGGTATTCCATTTACTAAACCGATACCGGCAATAACCTTACCTGCAGTTGAAACATCTCCACCAATTGCGGTAACAAACCTTTCCGCATAAAGAAGAAATATTGTCCCTAAAACGAATATCGTATTGGTCAAAGTACCAACAATGGCAGCAATGGCAACATCTAAAGGGGCTTCCTTCTTTTTATTTGTTAGGTAGGTCATTAGTCCGGTTAATATTAGCAGGACAATGTTAATAATTATCCCTTGAAGGTCATCTGGTTTATTATTAATAATAGTATAGATACCATATCCCAGATAGACAATTATAAGCCCCCAGATAATATTTAGTATAATGCTTGTTTTTTTATTTCCCAAGGACCTTACAAATTTATAGGCAAAGTAGGTGAAGACACCTATTAATAACCTTGGAACTATTGCAACCAAAGGGTTCAAGAAGGCAAAGCTCACTACGGTTGGCATCATAACAGCCTGGTATATACTAAACAAACCAAATATTAGGCCAACTAGGACTCCTACTATAGGTCCTTCAATAATCGCTCCTATTATTACAGGGACATGCATAATGGTTGCCCTTGTTGGACCAACAGGTATAAAACCCAAGGGAGTAAGTCCCAAGACCACTGAAACTGCTCCTAACATTCCTCCAATGGCAAGTTTTCTTGCACTTAATTTACTTTTTTCCAAAACAACCTCCTACTTGGCAACAATTGGGGTAAATGTGGTGATACATTTTGCAATCATCTTATTATCATCATGGTTGAAAACCTCTGCCTCAATTACTATAACAGTTCTTCCTCTTTTTAATAGCTTACTTTTTGCGTAAATCTTCTTTGAAGTGGCAGGCCTTAGAAAGTTGATTTTCAACTCAACAGTAACTACTTCCTGCCCTTCATCAACTGTTGAAAAGGCTGTCATGCCACAGGCCAAGTCTGCAAGGGCGGTAACCATCCCTCCATGTATATAACCGGAGTTTTGCGTAATTTCTTTTCTCCAATCCAAGGAAACTGTTATCTCACCTTCTTCTATTGATTCCAAATTAATGCCTACAAATTTTCTGAACTCTTGGCTTTCAAACCTTTTTTTAATCCTTTCCCTATCTATCATTTAATCCTCCTTTAATACAAATATATAATTCAATCATAACTATTTTAATACTTTTTTGGATATAAGTAAAGGGAAAGGCTTTATTTTTTGGAATATATTTAAAAGTATACATATTGACTTTTTTATCGAAATGTGTTATTTTATAATCAAAGATGTGAACGAAAAATAATTTAAAAAAGGAGAGTATGATGAAAAAAATAAAATTTGTAGATACAACTTTAAGAGATGGACACCAGTCCTTAATGGCTACAAGGATGAAAACTTCAGACATGTTACCTATACTTGAAAAGATTGACGAAGTTGGTTATGAAGCCATAGAGATGTGGGGAGGAGCAACCTTTGACGCATGTATTAGGTACTTGAACGAGG
>JAAYNG010000087.1 GCA_012520935.1 Tissierellia bacterium
CAATAAAAATAATAAAACTATTTATGGTATAATAATATTATTAATTCTTACAAATCTTTTTACTTTTACAAAATTACTTAAAGATAATCAGGAAGAAAACAGTAAAGAGATACAAGGTTTCCTTAATACAGATTTTGTAAATACAAATATAGATAGTTCTTCTGATAATCAAGGAAGTTTTATTCAGAACCATGATAAGTCATCTGAAGAAACAAATGATGAAGAAAAGATTATTTTTATTCATATAGGTGGTGAAGTAAATAATCCTGGACTTGCAAGAGTAAGAGAAGGGAGAAGAGTAAAAGATGTTATTGATATAGCTGGAGGTCTAACCGAGCTTGCTGATGTAAACAAGATTAATCTTGCAAAAATTGTTAAGGATGAAGAAAAAATTTATGTGCCTAAAATAGGTGAAGAAATACCTAACGATTATCAAAACACTTCTATAGTGTCTGCTTTCCAATTAGAAGATTCTGATAGTAAATCCAGCTCAGGTTCATTAATAAATATTAATACAGCTACACAAGCAGAATTAGAAAGCCTTCCAGGAATTGGATCAAAGACCGCCTTAAAAATTATTGATTATAGAAAAAAGAATAGGTTTGAAAGAATAGAAGATTTAATGGATGTATCAGGTATTGGAGAAAAAAAGTTTGAAGCAGTGAAGGATTTAATAATTACAGACTAGGGAGAATTAAAAAATGGAAAAAAAGAGATTAACAGAATTAAGTAAAACATCTGGTTGAGCGGCTAAGGTCCCACCGGATATTTTGTCGCAGGTTTTGCGTGGTTTACCAAAGACAACAGATGAAAATTTACTTATTGGAATAGAAACTTCGGATGATGCAGCTGTTTATAAGATAAATGATGATTTAGCTTTAATTGCTACATTAGATTTTTTTACACCTGTTGTAGATGACCCATATACATTTGGTCAGATTGCTGCCACTAACTCATTGTCAGATGTTTATGCAATGGGTGGAGAGCCAAAGATAGCAATGAATATCATGTGCTTTCCTAATTGTCTTGACCCAATGATGATGAAAGAGATTCTCAGAGGAGGTTATGATAAGGTAATTGAAGCAGGAGCTCTAATTGTTGGAGGTCATACAGTCCAAGATGATGAGCCAAAGTATGGTCTTTCAATAGTTGGTTTTGTTCATCCAGATAAGGTTTGGGCTAATAATACTGCTAAGGTTGGCGATGTATTAATATTAACTAAGCCAATTGGCATGGGTGTTATTAATACGGCAATTAAGGCACAATTAGCAGATGAAAAAACTTATAATGAAGCTGTGAAAGTTATGACGACTTTGAATAAATATGCTAAGGAAGCCTTGTTTAAAGTTGGAGGGATAAATTCTTTGACTGATATTACAGGTTTTGGACTTGTAGGCCATGCTTTAGAAATGGCTGAGGGGTCTGATGTTTCTATAACAATTGAGACATCTGGTATAAAATATGCCCATGGGGCAGTTGAATTAGCTCAAATGGGACTTGTACCTGCAGGAGCATATGACAATAGAATATTTTGTGATGGGACCTTTGATATTAGAGAAGGACTTCCAATTCATGTAGAGGATTTGGTTTTTGACCCTCAAACATCAGGTGGATTAATGGCATCTGTTGACCCTAAAAAGGCTGATGAAATTATGGAAGAGCTAGGTAAACTTGATGTGCCTTCTTATATATGTGGAAGGGTAGAAGAAAAGAAAGAAAAATTTATTTACATTATTTGAGGTGATATGATGGAAAAAGGTAAACTCTATGCGAGTATACCTAAGGTAGATGACTTTCTAAATGATTTGGAATTTATGGACTCTGTTTCTAATATCCCAAGAAAAATCATCATGGATCAAATTAGAAAAAACCTGGATGAAATTAGAAAATTAATTTCTAATGGAGAGTCAGAAAAAAAGGTTATTGAAAAAATTAACAAGATCAAATCAAAAATAATAATAGATATAATTGACTATGATGCTTATCGTTTAAAGACAGTTATTAATGCAGCAGGTGTAATTATTCATACAAATTTAGGAAGGTCATTGATTAATGAAGAAATTATGGACCATGTCCACAAGTCTCTTACACATTATTCAAATCTAGAATATGATTTAGTGGAAGGTAGAAGAGGTTCTAGGTATGACATTCTAACTGATTTTATAAGAGATATTACTGGAGCAGAAGATGTTCTTGTAGTTAATAACAATGCTGCTGCTGTAATGCTCGCCTTAAGTACAGTTGCTAAGGGTAAAGAAGTTATACTTTCTAGGGGTGAAATGGTAGAAATAGGGGGTGCCTTTAGGGTCCCTGAAGTTTTAGAATCTTCAGGAGCTAGTTTGGTTGCAATTGGAACTACTAATAAAACTAAATTATCAGACTATGAAAAAGCGATTACTGAAAATACTGCTGCTTTATTAAAGGTTCATACAAGTAATTATAGAATAGTAGGGTTTACTGAATCGGTTGATGCTGAAGAACTAAAGCCTTTAAAAGAAAAATATAATATTCCAATAATTGAAGACTTGGGAAGTGGTGTTCTTATAGACCTTTCTAAATATGGCATTGAGAAAGAGCCTACTGTGCAAGAATCAATACAAAAAGGAATAGATATTGTATCATTTTCAGGAGACAAGCTCCTTGGAGGACCACAGGCAGGTATAATTGTTGGAAAGAAAAAATATATAGAAGAAATGAAGAGAAATCCACTTACAAGGGCTCTAAGAATAGATAAATTTACCATATCTGCTTTGGAAGCCACAATGAAGTATTATTACAATCTTGATGAGGCTGTAGAAAAGATACCTACCTTGAGGATGATTACTAGTAAAAAAGAAGATATTAAAAAAAGAGTTGAAATATTTAAAACTCGATTGTATGACATTAATGGAGTTGAAATTTCAATTGAAGACTCACTTTCTGAGGTCGGTGGTGGTTCGTTACCAACTGAAAAATTACCATCAGCTTCTTTATGTCTAAAGCTAGAGAGTATTTCTCCTGATAAGTTTGAACAAGCTTTAAGGAAGTTTAAGACACCTATAATTGCTAGAATTCAAGATGAAAAGCTACTATTTGATTTTAGAACAGTTCAAGATGATGAGCTGGACTTATTGGAAGAAGGAATTAGATTTGCGTTAAATTATTATGGAGAATAGTATGAAACATATAATAGTTGGAACTGCAGGACATATAGACCATGGGAAAACAACTTTAATAAAAGCCTTAACTGGTCGGAATACTGATAGACTTGAAGAAGAGCAAAAAAGAGGAATTTCTATAGATCTTGGCTTTACTTATATGGATTTACCATCTGGCGACAAGGTTGGTATTATTGATGCTCCAGGGCATGAGAGATTTATAAAGAATATGTTAGCTGGTGTTATGGGCATAGATATAGTTATGTTAATAATAGCAGCAGATGAAGGAATTATGCCTCAAACTGTAGAGCATTTAAATATTTTAGACCTTATTGGCGTAAAGGCTGGTTTTGTTGTATTGACAAAAATAGATATGGTCGAAGATGAATGGATTGAGATGGTGGAAGAAGAAATTAGAGAAAATACAGAGGGTACTTTTCTTGAGGAAGCAAAAATAATAAGAGTTTCCTCAACAAAAGGTACTGGAGTGAAATCCGTTATTGAAGAAATTGAAAAAATTTCAGACACTTTAGAAAATACTGAGGATAATAAGCTTCCTAGGCTACCAATAGATAGGGTCTTTACAATAAAGGGTTTTGGAACTATTGTTACTGGCACATTAATATCAGGAGTATTAAATGTAAATGATGAAGTGGAAGTATATCCTACTGGAAAAACTTCAAAGATAAGGTCTTTACAGGTACATGATATGGATGTTAAAACTGCTTATTCAGGACAAAGAGTTGCCATTAACCTACCTGCGTTAAAAAAGAATGAAATAGAAAGAGGAAATTTAATTGCACCACCTGATTCTATGATACCTTCCATGATGTTTGATGCAAAGCTAAAATTATTGGAAGATTCTGTTAAGTCAATAAAAAATAGGACAAGAGTTAGATTATATATTGGGTCAGATGAAGTTTTAGCAAGAGTAGTTTTGGTTGACAGGGATGAACTTTTAGCGGGAGAAGAGGCTGTTGTTCAATTCAGGTTGGAAAAAACATCTGTTGCTTTAAGAGGGGACAAGTTTATTGTCAGATTTTACTCTCCTATGTTTACGATAGGTGGTGGTGAAATAATAGATGCTAACCCTAAAAAGAGAAAGAGATTTAATGAAGAAGATATTTCTGATATGGAAATGAAGGCGACTCTTGACGATATATCCAGCGTTGAGACTATAATAAAAGAACATTCGCCAGCTGGTGTTTCCTTGAAGGATATTGTTAAGCACACTTCGATGAAAGAAGATGAATTATTAGATATTATTTCTGATTTAATAGACAAGGAAAAAATTATTAGTTTCAATATGGCTTCTGGTATTTTACTTGCGCATAAGGATTTCTATACTAAGATAAAAAAAGAGATTATATCTTTTCTGGAAGTTTTTCATAAAAATAATACATTTAAAAAAGGTGCCTATAAAGAAGAGATACTTTCAAAATATTTTAAGGATAAGAAATCTGGATATGGAGACAAGTTATTACACTTAATTGCTGATGAAGGACTAATAAAAATCGAACAATCATATGTATCACTAAAAGATTTTAATGTTGTTTTCAATGAATCAGAAGAAGATGTAAGAAGGACTATCTTAGTAGAGTTAGATAAGAATGGTTTTAATTTAGTGAAAAAAAATGATTTTTTAAACTCATTAAATACAAGCAAATCTATTACATCTAATATTTTTTTATACCTTATACAAGAAGGTCAAGTAAAAATTCTTAATGAAGATTTGCTAATAAGTAAAGAAATTTATGAAAAAGCAAAAAACAAACTTATAAAGTTTTTACATGAAAATAATAAAATAACTTTGGCTGAATATAGAGATGAGCTAGAAACAAATAGAAGGTCTGCGATGTCTTTATTAGATCAGTTTGATATTGAAGGTATTACTTTAAGAAATGAAGATTTTAGAATACTAAATAGTACAATAGGAGATGTTCTATGAAGATATTAGCAATTGATTTTGATGAACATGAGCTTTCTTCAATTTATTATTTTTTAGGACAGGATTCATATAATGTTCAATCACTTGATTATTCTAAGGAAGTCTTTGAAAAGATTTCTGATAATATATATAGTTTAATATTGTTGAATATTTCCTCAGAAAAAAAGGATTCGGTTAAAAGGTGTCAATCTATTAGAAAAGAGTCAATGATACCAATAATCGTTATATCCGATGATGAAGATTTGATGAAGAAAATCTTAGCCTTTGATTATGGCGCTGATGATTTTTTAGTAAAACCATATAATGATTTGGAGTTGAAAGCTAGAATTAAGGCACTAATTAGAAGGCAGAATTATTATAAAGATTTTGCTGATAATAGAACAGAAATTATTAGAGGTCCAATAAAAGTTAATACAATAACTAGAAAAATAACCGTTAATGATGAATTGATTAATTTTACTGGAAAAGAATTTGATTTACTATCAACTCTTTTAGCAAATCCGAAAATTGTATTCACAAGAGTAGAGCTTCTTGAAAAGGTCTGGGGTTATTCATATTACGGCGACTTAAGAACTGTCGATGTTCATATAAGAAGAATTAGAGGAAAGTTTGAAAAACTTTTACCTAATTCTCAAGTTGTTTCAACTAAATGGGGGCAGGGTTATTATTTTGATGAATTATCTTTATAAACAATTTGAGAGTACACATTAATTTTTGGTGTACTCTCTTTTCTTAATTTTTAATATTTTTTTTACTAATTCCTATTAGAATTGACTCTCTTACAGACTGAAGATGTTCTCTAATTAACATTATTGCATACTTAGTATTTCTATCTTTAATAGCTTCAAATATTTCTGTATGCTCGTATACATCCATCTTAGATCTCTTTTTTACAGTTAAAAAGTGATTATATCTATAATATAAATCAAGAATTTTTATGGTTTCCTCATGTAATAATTTGTTATTAGAAAGCTCTGCAATTTTGATGTGAAAAAGTTTATCGTATTTTAAATATTTTCTATTAGTTTCTGTATTTAAAAAATCACCAATATCATCAGGGATAACTTCACAATCCAAATCCTCAGCTGACTCCATTTGTTTTTTTAGGATTTCATTAATTTCAAGAATTTTATTTTCATCACTCCAGTTTTTAGATGCTAATGAAACACTTAAAACTTCTAATGAATCCCTTATTTGATAAATATCTATAAAGTTATCCAATGAGATATCAGATACTGTAGATATTTGATTTTCGTTTTCTTCAATAAAACCTTCTGCTGTAAGTCTATGTATAGCTTCTCTAATGGGAGTTCTTGATAATGAAAGTTTTTCTGAAAGTTCTAATTCTTTTAAATGAAATTTCGGGGGAAACTCCTGAGTTAAAATAGCTTCTTTGATCATATTATATGCTGCATCTGCTTTATTTATTGACATATTATCACCTTCCTATTTTAATAATAGCATAAAATATAGTCAAAGTACAATTCATTTATTCTTATAATATAAATAATTTAACAACATAATAAAATCTTTCGATTAAATTTTATTAATAAAAATATCAATGTATACAAAAACACATTATAAGTTTTATATCTTTAATAATTATAAAACAATAATATCATTTAAAAGATATTAAGTTTTTATTATATTAAAAACAATATTATTATATTCCAACAAAAAGATATGACTATTAATAATAATGTATACCAACTATTTTAAGATTTTTTTACAAAATGTATACCAATTGTTTTTAGATTTTTATACAAATAATAATCGAAAATTTTTCGTCAATGTATTGCTTTATTTTATTAAATTTGATACAATTTAACAAAGGCTTTAGTGTGGAAATTATTTTTGGTTTATGTATACAAAAAATTTCATAACGAAAGCAAAAAATTTTAAATGGAGGTTTGATTATGAGAAAAGAGAATGTTAAGGTCATCATCTGGGGGTTAGGCGCAATGGGAAGTGGAATGGCTGATATGTTACTTAAGAAAAAAGGTGTAGACATCGTTGGAGTTGCTGGTAGAGGAGCAAAGCTTGGAAAAAGCATGTATGACTACTTAAAGACAGAAAGAGGGGACAGACCTGATGTAATAATTGGAACTCCTGAAGAAGTAATAACAGAAAAAGCAGCAGATGTAGTTTTACTTTGCACAGGTTCTTTTACAAAGTCAGAATTTGATAGGATTAAATTTATACTAGAGAAAAAGATTAATGTTGTTTCTTCAGCTGAAGAAATGGCATATCCTATGGCCCAAGAACCAGAATTAAGTAAACAATTAGATAAAATTGCTAAAGATAATGGCGTAACAGTATTAGGTACTGGTATAAATCCTGGTCTTATAATGGACTTGCTAGTTGTTATTATGACTGGATGCTGTGAAGAAGTAGAACATATTATAGCTAGAAGAGTAAATAGTTTATCGCCATTTGGACCAGCAGTAATGCATGAACAAGGTATAGGAATTACAGAAGAAGAATTTAGAGAAGGCGTTAAAAACAAGACTTTATCTGGACATGTTGGTTTCCCAGAATCTATTCAAATGATAGCAGATGCTATTGGTTGGAAATTATCTAAACCTGTTGAACAATCAATGGAACCTATAGTTACTGATGTGGATAGAAAATCTCCTCATGGCTTTGCAAAGGCTGGTAATGTTGCAGGTTGTGCAATGAAGGGCTTTGGCTATGTAGATGGAGAACTTAAGATTGAAATGGATCATCCTCAACAAATTGAACCTGAACAAGTTGGTGTTCAAACTGGCGACTATGTAATAATTAAAGGAACTCCAAATATTAA
>JAAYNG010000088.1 GCA_012520935.1 Tissierellia bacterium
CAGGTCCAAATTTTACAAGGAATATAATAATTTTATTAGTCTATTTAGTGGTTTTTTATGTGCTTGGAGTAAGACTGTGCAATAAGGCTGAATGACGGGGGGTTAATATGAAAAATGTAAGAGAAAGGCTGGAATACTTGAAGAGGTATAAGATGACAATTGAGGTCAAGGAAGAACTGGACAGGGCCTTGGAGACTATGACAGATGAAGAACTGGAAGACTTTAGCAAGGAATTCAGGAAACACAGGCACACAACCAAGGATAGGAAGGAGATAGAATGGTATCCAACAATTGACCGAGAAAGGTGTGTTTCTTGCAAGCTTTGTTATGACTTCTGCCCAAAGAGTGTCTACTCCTTTATGGATGAAATGGTGAAGGTCACTAACCCCTATGAATGTGTACTTATGTGCTCTCATTGTACTACACTATGTCCTGAATGTGCCATCAGTTTTCCAAAGGACGAGGACTTTATTGACTATATAGAGTATAGGTGAAAATTAAGATTTTAGTAAAAATTAATGACATTGAGTGATCTTATGTTTGACTTCAGAACTTAAGATATAATAGAGAATCCAGTGTGAATCTGGAACGGTACCGCCACTGTATATGCTAGGCTATGATTTTGACGAAAGTCGACCATTGGTTTTTACCGAGAAGGTTTAATTATTAGCTGGTAATGCATAAGTCAGGAGACCTGCTCAAATTAATGGAACTATAACCTCTCGGTTTAAGAGGTATAGATTTTTTTGCGTAAAAACGGTCGCAAGAGTCGATAAAGACTTCTTGCGATATTTTATTTTAAGATTTATTACTAACTGTGAAATGAAAAAATTAGGAGGAGAAAAAAATGAGAAGAAAGTTATTATTTGTTTTGTTAGCATTTTTATTGGTGACCGGAGTTGCTTGTACAAAAAATCAAGCTCCAGCAGAAGTAGCAAAGGAAGATACTGAAGCAGATGAAATTAAAGAGGAAAAGGACAGTAATGAAGAAATGGCAGATGGAACTTTAGTAAGTGAAGGGATGATGGATATAGAATATGCAACTCAGTTTACAATTGAAAAATTCAAAGGAGGCTATCGTCTAGTTCGCAATATATTTATGGATGAACCGGTCCTTGTTGTTCCTGAAGGAAAACCAGTTCCTGAGAATTTAGAGGAAGGAACTCAAATTATCCAACTTCCAGTAACAAAGTCTTATTTAGCGGGCTCTAATATGGTTGCTATGGCTGATGGAATAGGGGCAATAGAAAAAGTGACTGTAGTGGGTCAAGATGTGGATTGGCATTTTCAAAGCATTAATGACCAGTTAGAAAGTGGGCATACAGTCTTTGCAGGACAAGGTGATAAGGCTGACTATGAACTAATAGGGACTAGCGAGCCACAATTTGCAGTTGATCAAAGCAGCCATGAAAAACATTTTGATAAATTTAGGTTGTTTGAAATACCTTTGGTTGCAGAAGAAAATACAGCAGAACCAAATCTTTTTGCCAGAATGGAGTGGATGAGATGCTTAGGAGTACTTTACGGTATCGAAGAACAAGCTGATGCATATTATAATGACCAAAAGTCTAAGATTGAAGCTATTATTAAAGGAGGAGAAACTGGTCTAATGGTTGGTATGGGTGCAAAAAGTGCGACATCTGGCAAATTTTCTACTCGGAAAAGTGGAGATTTTCGAGCAGACTATATTAGATATGCTGGAGGTAAATATAACTTAGAAGGGTTTGAAAGTGACAAAGGGGGACCAGCTACACTTACAGATGAAGATTTCTATACAAAATTTAAGGACTGTGATATCTTGATTTGGAGCCAAAGGATTCCTAACGATGGAACTATGGAAGATTTAATTGAACTCTATCCATCAATAGTGGATTTTAGGGCATATCAAAACAACAAAATATATGTACAGGCTAGGAAATTTATCCAGATGGGAGCGAGAAACCCTGCAGATGTAGTTACTGATATTCATAATATATTAATAAGTGAAGAACCAATCACTACTGAATTTATTATTCATGTGCCTAAAAATTAAAGAAATATATTTGAGCTAACTTTAAGAGGAGGTACAAATGAACAGTAATATAGAATTTTCAACAAATTGCTTAAACAATAAAGAAAAAATAATGGCAAGGAGTAGATATACTGTTGTCACATTGCTTCTTATTTGTCTTATATTATGGGCACTTGTCTTAAATGTTAATATGGGGTCTGCTCCAATTCCAGCTTCTGAAATTTTTATAAAGATTGGTAATGCTATTAAGTATAAGGTTTTGGATATATTTACAAGAGGTCAATATCAAGTAGAGTTAAATGAAGTTATAGGAGGAGGTACAGTTTCAAGGATTATTTTTGGAATAAGGATGCCTAGGATGCTATTAGCAGGACTTTTAGGTGGAGCCTTGGCACTATCTGGTTTCTTGCTTCAAACTTTCTTTAGAAATCCAATGGCAGGACCTTTTGTACTGGGAATTTCATCTGGTGCAAGAATGATAGTTGCTATTTGTATTATCTTCCTAGTCCCGATTATAGGAGTCTTGGGGTCAATGGAAATGGTTATAGCTTCATTTTTTGGTTCACTAATTATAGTTATGGTGGTATTGGTGTTCTCTAGAAGGGTTTCTAATATGTCTATGATTCTAGTTATAGGGATAATGGTAGGATATGTATGTAGTTCCGTGACCGACTTTGCAATAACCTTTGCTAGTGAGAGTGAAATAGCGAACTTGACTGGCTGGTCAATGGGGAGTTTTTCAGGGGCAAACTGGTCAGATGTAGGAATTTCATCTATTATTTGTCTTTCAGGACTGTTACTTGCTTGGCTTTTAAGTAAACCTATGGGGGCATATGCCTTAGGTGAAGGTTATGCTAAAAGTATGGGTGTAGATATAAAAAGATTTAGGATGGCCTTAATCTTGCTTACAAGCTTATTATCTTCATCTGTAATAGCATTTGCAGGCCCTATTTCTTTTGTAGGCATAGCAGTACCACATATTTCCAGATCTCTTTTAGGAACATCAAAACCATCCGTTGTGGTGCCAATTACTTTTTTGTGTGGAGCCTTGTTTTGTATAATTTGTGATTTGATAGCTAGGACTGCCTTTGCTCCTACAGAACTAGCAATAGGGACTGTCACCTCAGCTTTTGGAGCACCTATTGTAATATATATGCTACTTAAAAGACAAAAAAGGAGGGTTTAACTTGGAAGATTATTATTTTTTAATTAAGAACTTAAGTGTAGGTTATAATAAAAAAATCTTAATTCATGACATAAATATGGAAATAGAAAAAGGGACTATTTTGACTCTTATTGGACCGAATGGTGCAGGAAAGTCTACAATTTTGAAGTCCATCACAAAGCATTTAGATAAAATTAGTGGAGATATCTATATAGAAGGAAGAGAAGTTCATAAGCTTACAGCCAAGGAAACATCCAAAAAAATATCTGTCATGCTTACAGACAGGCTGAATCCTGAGTTGATGACATGTCAAGAGTTAGTTTCTATGGGAAGGTATCCTTATACAAATTCTCTTGGAAAATTAACCCAAGAAGATGAAAGTATAGTTGAAGAGTCTCTGACTATTGTAAAAGCCCTTGAATTAGCAGATAAACAATTTACACAATTATCAGATGGACAAAAACAAAGAGTATTATTGGCTAGAGCCATATGTCAAGAGCCAGAACTGATGGTTTTAGATGAACCTACGGCATACTTAGATATAAGACATAAAATTGAACTATTAGATATTCTAAGACAGATGTCTAGAGAGAAAAAAATAACTATTATTATGTCCCTCCATGAAATTGATTTGGCTTCAAAAATTTCTGATTATTTGCTTTGTGTAAAAGGAGATAATATAACAGATTTTGGTCCTGCTGACAAAGTATTTAATAGTGATGTAATTGAAGAGTTATATGATATGGAAAATGGTTCATTTAATATACTCTTAGGTAGTGTAGAACTTGCAAAACCTAAAGGGGAAGCAGATGTATTTGTTATTGCAGGTAATGGATATGGAATTCCAATTTTTAGGTCTTTACAGAAATATGAACTACCATTTGCGACAGGGGTCTTATATGAAAACGATATTGATTATCAGGTGGCAAAGGAATTAAGTGATAATTTAGTAATTGCACCGGCCTTTGAAGAGATTACTGAAAGGCAATATGAAAAGGCCCTAAATATGATAGATAAGTGCAAAGCCCTTATAGATTCAGGAACGCCTGTAGGTAAATTAAATGCAATAAATAGTAAATTAATCGAATATGCAAGGTCGAAAAATATACCAGTATTTGACGATATGACTTCTTTTTATGAAAAAATACAAGGTTTGGAGGGATAAGCTTATGCTAAAAATTGCAATATACGGTAAAGGTGGAATAGGAAAATCTACAACAATTTCTAACCTATCTGCCGCTTTTTCTAAGTTGGGATATAGAGTTATGCAAATAGGCTGTGACCCCAAGGCTGATTCTACAAGAACATTATTAGGAGGAAAAAGAATACCAACAGTTTTAGACCAGATGAGAACAGGGGAAGATGTGTCTTTAAAGGATTTGATATACCAAGGAGATGGTGGAGTTTTTTGTATAGAGTCCGGAGGTCCTATTCCAGGCAGGGGTTGTGCTGGGAAGGGGATAGTAACAGCCTTTGAAAAACTAGAATCTCTCAACGCTTTTGAAGAATATAAGCCAGATATAGTCTTTTATGATGTTTTAGGTGATGTAGTCTGTGGTGGCTTTGCCATGCCTTTAAGGTCCGGTTATTCTGATCTTGTTTTTATTGTTACCAGTGGGGAACTTATGAGTCTCTATGCAGCTGAAAACATTTCAAAGGCAGTAAAGGAACTTTCTGAATATTCAGATTTAGAATTGGCAGGTATGATAGTTAACAGGAGGAACATAGAAAAAGAGATGGAAAATATAGAAAGTTTTGCCAAGGAAACAGGAGTATCTATTTTTTCTGAAATCCCTAGGAGTGACTTTGTGCAAAAAGCTGAAGACCAAGGAAAAACAGTTGTTTTTTCTTATCCGTATAGCAGTCAAGCAGAGGTTTATATGGGGATTGCAAAGAAAGTAGCTAAGTTGTGGCTAGATGGAAAGAGGGAACTATGAGATTAGATGAATATACAGGATTTAATAACATACCGAATTACAATGCAGCCATTAGTCCGGGCAGGCACTGCCCTCTATTTGGTGTTGCATCTATATTGCGACATATAGAAGGGTCTACCATAATCTACTTAGGAACACAAGACTGTGTTTATTATGCTCAAAAACAAAATCTAGAAAGACAAATTGTACATGGTAATAGCTCTAATATTACTCGTAGTCTAGCTGTACAAGTATCTGAATCAGATCTTGTTTTTGGGATGGGTCCTCAGGTTGAAAAACTTTTAAGAGAAGAAATAAAAAAAGAAGATAACCAAGCAATATTCTTGGTTACTTCTTGTAGCATTGAATTGATTTCCGAGAATCTTCAAGGGATTGTGGACAAGCTCTTAAAGGAAACAGAAAAATTTATTGGATTAATTCCAATAGAAAACTTTAAGACTTTTAGCTATTTAGAAGGAATAGAAAAGGCGCTAGATTTTCTAATCCAATATACAGGAAAATTTAAAAGCGAAAAAAAGACCTATGCTATTTTAGGAGCTAGAAAAAAAGGAGCAGAAGATTCAGAACCAAGTAAATACTTGAAAAAACTTGGCTATAGGTTGATAGGAATTTTGCCTTATAATATAAATTTGGAAGAATTAAAAGAGCTGTCTAAGGCAGAAATAAACCTAGTTTTAGAACCTTGTGGTTTGTCCGCAGCTGAGAGTTTGCACCAGAAGTACGGTATTCCATATGTACGCTTTGACAGGTTCTTATGTTTAAAGGCAACGATAGAGGCTTGGGAAAAGCTAGGTAATCTAACAAACAAAGACACTGACCGTTTTATTGTAGAAGAAACAAAAAAAATAGAAGAATTGTCTGAAGAGGTAAGAAAAAAACTAGAAGGTAAAAGTTTTTTTTACAGCGAAAAAGTGCTTTATCCTTTTGAAACATGCCTTTTTTTAAGCAAGTTAGGAATGGAAGCAACTTGTATATTTGTAGGGAGTTCTATGGACAGGACAGATGAAATTAGACAGGAGCTTTTAAAATATTCAAACCCAAGAATATGGAAAAATGCAGAAAAAAGATCTAGAGAGAAAATGCTAGAGGAGGAAAGACCAGATTATTTTATTGGAAATAATAGCGAAAAATTAGAAGAGTATGGAACTGTAGGTGTACAGTTTCCAATAGAAGCTGGTAAGGTAGGATTTGAGTATTATAAGGATTCTTTAAAATTATTATTGGAAGCAAATAAGGAGTTTAAAAATGAAGGTATTTGAAAGTTTACCGGACTTATCTGCCCGTATTGGTTTTCTCAAAACAGTTGCAAATTGGAAGGATGCTGTAAGTATAGAATTTGGACCGGAAGGAACCATGCACTACATTCAATCTGATATAGCCGGATATACAGAAAACCTCTTTACCACGGGGATAAGAGAGCCTGAAATAATTTTTGGTGATACAAAAAGGTTGGAACAGGCTATATTAGATTTGGACAGGGAGTTGAAGCCAAGAATTATTTTCATACTATCCTCTCCTGTAAGTCAAATTATCGGTGCTGATTTAAGAGGACTTGTAGAAAAAATAAAGAGACAGGTGGAAGCAAAGCTACTTGTGTGGGAAAATATTGCTACAGAAAGTATTGAAGAAGAAGGAAGAGTTAAAGCATATAAAGAAGCTGCCAGCTTAATAAAAGATATAGACAAAAATCAAAAGCTTAATAAAAGGGTATTAATTTTAGGTCTTAGTGAGTCTGATTACAATGGGCTAGCAGACTTTAGAGAGTTAAAAAGAATTTTAAAGAAGTATTTTAATTTAGATTGTATAAATGATGAAGACGGTAGGTATTATTTGGAAGAAATTTTAGAGGCGAGTTTTATTATATCAGTTGATAGAGCGAGCATAAATTTTGTAAAAGAATTAAATAATTTTTCGGGAATTCCATTTTATCAAGGAGCGATTTATGGATTAAGAGAAATTGATATATTATTTGATGCTATAGAGGAAAACTTAAAAGTAAAAAGAGGTGAATATTGGCAATACGATAAAAAGGAACTGTCAAAGAAGATACAAAATTTCCAGACGAGAGTCCAAAAATATAGTTTTAAAAATATATACTTAAATGTTAGAGAGGACAGGATGACATCTTTAGAGAACTTTATTAGCAAAGAATTGGGGTTAAAGTATACAAATGACGAAATATCTCCGGAAGATATAATAATAAGTAATGGGGTAACTTGTTCCCTACACCCGGAAAATCAGACTATTTGTGTTTGCAATCCTACAATTGAACAAAAGTTGTATAGCGATTCTATTCCATTTATGGGAGTTTTAGGTCTTGGAAACCTATTAAGTATAATCTATTCTGCAATCATAAAAAATAAGAATCAAGGCCATAACTTTTAAACAGGCTTGTTTTTAAATGTTGACATAAGTCAGAGAGATTTGAAGGTTAAGAAAATATATAAACTAAGAATATAGAATTTGAAGATGACTTTTATGCCTTGGCAGCCTACCTATTTGCCTATCTCATACACTTAACTGCGTATTTGATTATGAGTTTCTCTTCTAGGTATTTATCTTTTTATTCAACTGTCAAACTCCCAATAAATTTATTTCTCAAAGCTTATAATTAATATATTCTAGCATCATATACAGCCAGTGGAAGTCAAGAAGTTGTAGATTCAGTTGTGGAAATTAATGAAATTACAAAGAAGATTGCACAAGAAATAGATGTTATTGAAGATGCATCAAATGGGCAAGTGTTATCTGTAACTAATATCGAAAAATCTATGGAGGAACTTGTTTCTAAGTCAGAAGATTTAGTGGAAAGCGTATCTGCATTTTCTGTAAATTAAAGACTGAATTTCAAGAGCTAACACAGCTTCAAAGGTTGAAATTTCAATCTATGAAGCTGTTTTTAATTTTGAATATATTAAGATACAATAACAAACTAATGAGTCTTGCCTAAAACAAATGATTAATTATTTATTTTCTTTTTAAACTATTGACTTTTCATAGGCTAAATGACTATAATTGATAGGATGGAGGGGTGATTTATTGGATAGATGGATTTCAATTCTTCCGCTATTGGTAGCACTGGCTATTGCGCTATTTTCAAAGTCTTC
>JAAYNG010000012.1 GCA_012520935.1 Tissierellia bacterium
AGAACTCTTTAGTTGAAGCCTTGAGTTTTGTTGGGGCAATGAAGAGAAATCTCGTGATTTTGTCTATGGAGGCGGGGGAAACCCCGCCATTCTTATATAGAGGGAGGTCACTCTTCCAATATAACAGAAAGGAGCGAAAAGGTGTTAAAATACATCGTTAAAAGAATCATAAATCTTATACCCGTCGTATTTGTTATTTCAATAATTTTATTTGCTATGATAAAGGCCATGCCGGGAGATCCGGTTTTGGCAATGATGCCTCAGGGTCTGAAGACTGCAGAGCAGAGGCAAGTCGTTTACAATAAAATTAAATCTGAGATGGGATATGACAGGCCTAACCACCAGCAATATGTTATGTGGTTGGGGAGAATAGTTAAGGGGGATTTGGGCTTTTCAACCAGCTACAAAAAACCGGTATCAGCAGTAATAGCTGAGCCTCTTAGAAACACTTTTATACTTAATATAGGCGTTACGATTATTTCTTTGTTATTATCAATATTTATAGGGATATCTTCTGCTGTGAGGAAGGGGTCCTTTTACGATAAGGCCTGGCAGGTCTTTTCGCTGATAGGTATTTCTCTGCCAACATTCTTTATTGGACTTACATTGATATTCATATTTGCCCTTAAACTTGGCTGGCTCCCTGCTAACGGTATGCCTATCCTTGTAGACAAACAAGGGGTTGAAGTCTTGATTGCATGGCTTAGAACCTTAACTTTACCGACTGTTACCCTTGTAATCGGGTCATTGGCTTCAACATCAAGGTATGTAAGGACATCAATGATTGATGCCTTAAGTCAAGACTATGTAAAGACTGCAAGGTCAAAGGGTCTTTCTGAAAAGACTGTTGTATATGCTCATGCCTTTAGAAATGCTTTAATCCCGGTTGTTACGGTTGTTGCTTGGGCTATTGTTGGTATGTTTGGCGGTGCTGCTATTACTGAAACAATATTTGCCTACAATGGCATAGGAAATCAAACCATTAAAGCAGTCTTGGCACAGGACTACAACTTGGTAATGGGAATAAATATGTTCTATGCAATTTTAATGGTCGTAGGTAACTTACTACAAGACATAGGGTATGCTGCAGCAGACCCGAGAGTAAGGCTAGAATAGGAGGGGAAAGATGAGGATTTTTTTTGTAAAGAGAAAAAAGAATGCAGATGTTATGCAGGAAGAAATGGTTACAACCCCTCTTCAAACTATGGTTAAAAACTTTTTCCGCAACCCAATTGGAGTTGTGGGTCTGTTGGGTTTTTTAGCAATATTATTAACGGTACTTATAGGGGATAAATATTTTGTCTATGATGACTTTTACAGGCAGCCAATTGTAAAAAACATTGGACCCGGCTATGGTTATTTAGACTACCCAAATGAAATTAAAGGCAATGTTAAAGACATCCAATCAGGTGCTACTTTTTCAGCAGCCTTGACCAATGACGGAAAGGTAAAAATGTGGGGGAAGGACCTTGAAGGTGCCATCACTCCTCCGGAAGATATACAAAAGAAACTTGATGAAGACACCATTACCCACATGGGCGTAGGTGATAAGTTTATTGTTGTTCTTAATGACAAGAATGAATTTTACGGCTGGGGAAATAACTCCTTTAATCAACTGATGCTTCCTGTGGTTGATAAAGCCAACATGCTGAATGAAGGCATTGTAAAGATTAAGGGTGGTGACCAATATTCAGTTGCCTTGACTGGGGCTAACAATATCTATGTTTGGGGTTCTACAATGGGGAATAACCTTCATAGGATTCCAAAACGATTAAAGGGTAAGGTAGCTGATTTTGCTGTATCTTCAACGAATATAGTTGTCCTTACCACTGACGGCACTGTGGATGTCTTTGGTGCCAGAGGAGGACAAATCTACGAAGACATTCCTGAGAAGCTTCAAGACGGGTCTTTGAAAATTGTCGACATAGCCATGACTCTTTATTCAGGTGCAGCCTTGGACGACCAAGGTGTAGTCCACACTTGGGGTGCCAACATGGAAAACACCTTAGATGTTCCGGACTTTGGTGGAGAAAAAGTTTTAGGAGTTTATGGTGGCAGGGAATACTTTGTAGCAAGGACCGAGTCCGGAAAGGTTTATACTTGGGGACTTGACAACTACAGGGAAGTTTCAAACAGTCCTGAAGGCGAGGGATATACTGCGGTATATGCAGACTACTTCCAAAATTATGCAGTTAAAGAAGATGGTTCAATTGACACTTGGGGGTCCAACGGTTTTATTTTAGGAACTGACGAGTTGGGAAGAGACATGTGGATTAGAATTATCAAGGGTGGGAAGCTTACTCTTTCTATTTCCTTTATTGCTGTATTGATCCAAGTTGTTATTGGTGTAATAGTAGGTTTAATTTCCGGATATTATGGTGGAGTTATAGACAATATCCTGATGCGTTTTGCAGAAGTTGTTGCCTCCTTCCCATTCTATCCTCTGGTAATTACCATAGGGGCTATGCTGCCTCCGGACACTCCTCAAAAGACCAGACTTGTTATGATAATGGTAATACTTGGTATTCTTGGTTGGACCGGTATAGCAAGGCTTATCAGGGGACAAATCTTAGCTGAGAGGGAAAAGGACTATGTCTTGGCTGCCAAGGCTCTTGGTATTAGGGAGGCCGGCATTATGAAAAGGCATATACTTCCGAATGTTGTATCAATAGTAATAGTGCAAGCAACTATTGGATATGCTTCAAACTTGCTTACAGAGGCAGGACTTTCTTTCTTGGGCTTTGGTGTTAAACCTCCATATGCTTCTTGGGGTAACATGTTAACTAATGCTCAACAGACAGAGGTTATTCAGTTCTTCTGGTGGAGGTGGGTGTTCCCGGCTATGGGAGTATTCCTTACTGCCCTGTCTGTGAACCTTGCAGGTGACGCTATGAGAGATGCAATTGACCCTAAGGCTAATGAAAGGTAGGTAGAAATATGTTATTAGAGATAAAGGATCTCCATACGTATTTTGAAACCAGGAGAGGTTTAATAAAGGCGGTCTTCGGGGTTAGTCTTGAGATTGAGGCGGGAAAGACCTTAGGACTGGTTGGTGAGTCCGGTTCCGGTAAGAGCCAGACAGCTATGAGTATATTAAAGCTTTTCGAAAAAAATCAAAAAATACATTCTGGAGAAATTATATTTGACGGTAAGAAAATTTCTGATTATAGCACTGATGAAATAAGGAAGATTAGAGGAAATCAAATTTCTATGATTTTCCAAGAGCCCATGACTTCTTTAAATCCGGTTTTCACTGTTGAAAGACAGTTGGGCGAGGTTTTGAGGCTACACAAGGGTATGAGCAAGGAAGAGGCAAGGAAACATGTTTTGGAAGCCTTGAGCCATGTTAAAATCCCTAATCCGGAGGTTGTTGCTAAGCAATATCCTTTCCAATTATCAGGAGGTATGAACCAAAGGGTTATGATTGCAATGGCTCTATTGTGTGAGCCTAAGCTGTTGATTGCCGACGAGCCGACAACTGCCCTTGATGTTACGATTCAAGCTCAGATTTTGAAGTTGATGAATGAATTAAAGGAAGAGATGGGAACTTCGATCCTTTTCATAACCCATGACCTTGGTGTTATAAACAAGATGGCAGATAATGTTGCTGTTATGTATTGTGGGCAGGTTGTGGAAACTGCTCCGGTTGATATGATATTTAAAGAAGGCAGGTCAGACTATTCTCACCCATATACTGAGGGACTTTTGGAGTCTATCCCTTCAATGACTACTGAAAGGGGTAAGAGGCTTAATGCTATTCCTGGTTCTGTGCCTCATCCGCTGGCACTTCCTGACGGGTGCAGGTTTGAAGAAAGGTGCCCTTATTCTACAGAGAAGTGTAAGACTACAATGCCGGACCTACAAAAGTTTGAAGGTGGACATGAGATAAGGTGCCATTATCCAAAGAAGGGAGTGAGAAGTAATGAGTAAAGAGGTTTTATTTTCTGTTAAGAACTTGAAAAAGTATTTCCCTGTAAAGAAGACAAAGCTATTCCAAAGGGAGCAATACTATGTACATGCAAATGAAAGTATCACCTTGGACATTTATAAGGGGGAAACTCTTGGGCTTGTTGGGGAGTCGGGATGTGGGAAGTCTACCTTTGGCAGGACTCTTATCCAACTTTACAACCAAACTGAAGGGTCAACTCTTTATTATGGAAAGACTCTTGATGAACTTGCTCCAAAATATGTTGGAGATGTACTGAATGATATAGGAACTAGATTCAATGACTACAAGAAGGCCCAACAAGAGCTTGAAAGATTGCAAACCGGTCTTGACAGCCTTGAAGGCTTGGAACTTGCCGAAAGAAAAGAACAGATTATGTTTAAAAATAAGGAAATAGAAAATAAGTATACCAATATGGCAAGGCTTGCCGGTGGCCTCTTGGTCCATAAGGACCTGCAAAAGGTTTCCAGTGTTTTAAAAGAAAAGTATGCACTTGATGTGCAAAGGGCAAGGGCTGAGGCAAGGATTGCTCAAGCTAAATTAGATTCAGAAGCTGCAGACACCTCCAGCATTGAAGGTGAAATAAAGGATATTGATGAAAAAATTGCTGAAGTCCAAAAGAAGGTTGATGAACTTTATAAGGAAGCTGAAATAGAAGAGGACTTTGCCCGTTATGAAGACTTAAAGGATTCTGAAGGGGTTGACCTTTCTCAACTAACCTATGATGAGATGAGGGACCTGAGAAAGGACATACAAATCATCTTCCAAGACCCATATTCATCCCTTAATACCAGGATGACAATTGGTCAAATCATTGGCGAAGGTATTACTGCCCATGGCATGTTCAAGAGTCAAAAAGACCCCGGATATAATGAGTATATCCAAGAGGTAATGAACGAGTGCGGTCTTCAACCTTACTTTATCCACAGGTACCCTCACCAGTTCTCCGGCGGTCAAAGGCAGAGAATCGGAATTGCAAGGGCACTTGCATTGAAACCAAAGTTTATCGTCTGTGACGAGGCGGTTTCTGCCCTTGATGTTTCTATCCAGTCGCAAATTCTAAACTTACTTCAAGACCTTAGGGAGAATAATGACTTAACTTACTTGTTTATAACCCATGACTTGAGTGTTGTTAAGTATATTTCTGACAGGATTGGGGTTATGTATCTTGGAAATGTTGTGGAGCTTGCTCCGTCAGAGGCAATCTTTGAAGAACCGCTACACCCATATACTAAAGCCTTGCTGGAGGCAATTCCAAGGACTGACACTGAATCAGGGGATGACTTAAAGATACTGGGCGGAGATGTGCCAAGTGCTGTTACTCCACCACCGGGATGTAGGTTCCATACAAGGTGTGAATTTGCTAAGGAAGAGTGCATGGTTGTCCAGCCGGAACTTAGAGAGATTAAAGAGGGACACTTTGTAGCCTGCCACCTTTATGACGAGGAGTAGGAATGTTTTTTAAAAAGAAATTTAAGGATATGTCAGATGAAGAATATGAGGAGAAGAGGAGAGAGCTCCAAGAAATGGACTTTGATAGGAAAGACATCCTCGCCATGTTCTTGGCCGGAGTAATAACCTTCCTACCTCCAATCTTACTGATATATCTAGTGATTTGGTTAATAATAAAGTTTTTAACTTGATAAGGAAAAAGGTGTTGCATTTATGCAACACCTTTTTTTAAATTTATCCTATCTTTTCAAAGTCGGATTTACCTGCTCCACATAGTGGGCATTCCCAGTCATCCGGCAAAGACTCGAATGGAGTTCCGGGAGCTATACCTGCATCAGGGTCGCCTACCTCCGGGTCATAAACATATCCACATAATTTGCATTCATACTTGTCCATTCACTTACCTCCTATTATTTTATTACTTGCTTAAGCCGTCACATATCTACCCAATGTAGATATCTCTAAACACCAAATTTATTAGTCTTTTTTCATACTCTCTAAAATCGCATCTACAAGGTCGTCTATTTCTTGCTCCTTGTCCTTATTAACTGCTGAATTGACAGTTACCAATGGGTCGAGGACATCAATCATCTTCATTTCCTTGTCAAGGAATTCAGATATTAAGCTTCCGGCCTTTGGTGCCCAAGAGCCGTTTTCAAGGACAGCTACCTTCCTATTTTGGACATTAAGTGCCTTCATGTCGTGGAGGTAATTTAGCATCTTAGGATAAATTCCAAGATTATAGGTGCAGGATGCTAGGACTAAGTGGCTTAGCCTAAAGGTTTCTGAGATTAGGTAGGACACATCGGTGTTTGAAACATCATAAACCCACACATTGGTCATGCCCTTTTCGCATAGTTTTGAAGCTATGGCTTGGGCTGCATATTCAGTGTTGCCGTACATGGAAGCATAGGCAATCAATACACCCTCTTCTTCCGGTACATAGGTTGCCCACTTTGTATACTTGTCAATGATGTAAAGGAAGTCCTTTCTCCAAACCGGCCCATGCAGAGGGCAGATGAATTTAATCTTATCCAAGATTCCTGCAGCCTTGCCAAGTAGGACTTGGACAAATTGCCCATACTTGCCGACTATATTTGTATAGTACCTTCTTGCTTCATCTATCCAGTCCCTGTCGAAGTTTACTTCATCAGCGAAGAGTTTCCCGTCAAGGGCGATAAAGGACCCGAAGGCATCGGCTGAGAAGAGGACACCGTTTGTTGTATCAAAGGTCACCATAGCCTCCGGCCAGTGAATCATCGGTGCTTCAATGAACATTACTTCGTGCTTTCCAAAGGATTGGGTGTCCCCTTCTTTTACAGTTATATCCCTTCCATCTATATCAAAGCCAAACTGTCTCATGAACATAAAGGACTTTTCTGTTGAGATAATCTTACATTTTGGATATCTCAACAGGATTTCCTCAATGGATGCCCCGTGGTCCGGCTCCATGTGGTTTATAACAAGATAGTCTAAGTCCCTTCCGTTAAGGACACCTTCCACATTGTTTAAAAACTCCCTTGCTATGGACCAGTCAACAGTGTCAAACAAGGCTGTCTTTTCGTCCATCAACAAGTATGAGTTGTATGAAACACCCCTTGTGAGCGGGTGTATATTTTCAAATAGGTGTAGTCTATGGTCATTTCCCCCTACCCAGTAGAGGTCGTCAGTTACTTTTCTTACACAGAACATATTAGCCCTCCTTAATAATTAAATTCAACTTTTACGAAATTAGCCTTTTCCTCACCACATTCAGGGCAGGTCCACTCTTCAGGCAGGTTCTTGTAAGTTGTGCCTGGAGTGATTTCTCCCTCTTCATCTCCAAGATTAGGGTCGTATTCATAACCGCAACCGTTACATACATATAGGTCATAGCTTGGAGCCAGTTTTGGAGGTTTTTGCCTCTTCATTTTCTTCATAGGAGGAGCTTCCTTCTTCTTGCCCCTGTCCAAAGCCTTGATTAGTAGGGGTAGGACTTCAAACAAGTCTCCTACGATTCCGTAGTCACAGTTTTTAAAGATTGGAGCATTGGCATTGTTGTTGATAGCTACAATAGTTGCCGCCTCTTTAATCCCCTTCAGGTGTTGACCTGCTCCGGAGATACCGACAGCAATATAGAGGTTACCCCTAAACTTTTGCCCACTCATACCCACATACCTGTTAAGTGGCAAGTATTTCAAAGTTTCAGCCACAGGTCTTGAAGAACCGATGGCAGCACCGGCAGCCTTAGCCAAGTCTTTTGCAAGCTTCATGTTCTTTTCTTCTCCAATACCCTTACCAATGGAAACAACCCTTTCAGCTTGGGCAATCGGAGTTTCCATATCTATACCTACAGTGAAGTCGTAGCCATCCTTTTCAAGGGCTGCGACCAAGTCTTTAACATTGTCTTCATTTGAACCGGTGAAGAGTGTCCTCTTTCTTTCGCCGGTGATTGGTCCCCTCTTCTTCTTAGCAACAGCTACGGAATCCTTCTTCATCTTACCCAGTATAGAAGCAGCAATTACAACCCTTTGAATTTCGTTAGTACCCTCATAGATGGTAGTAATCTTTGCATCCCTGTATGCCCTTTCAACTTCCATACCCTTCATATATCCATTACCGCCGTGGATTTGAAGTGCATCGTTTACGACCTCAAGGCAGATGTCTGAAGCATATTGCTTAGCCATTGCAGACTCAACACCGTATGGTTCGCCATTGTCTTTCATGTCAGCAGCGCTATAGATTAACAGCCTTGCTGAGCGTAGCTTGGTAGCCATGTCGGCAATTTTAAAGGATATGCCTTGATTGACAGCAATAGGTGCACCAAACTGATACCTTTCCTTTGCGTATTCAACCGCAGCTTCATATGCCCCTTGGGCAATACCTAGAGCTTGTGAAGCAATACCAATCCTTCCACCGTCAAGTGTTCCCATGGCTATCCTAAAGCCTTCTCCTTCTTTGCCAAGCAGGTTTTCCTTTGGAACTTTTACATTGTTAAAGTTCAACTCAGCAGTTGACGAAGACCTTATACCAAGCTTGTCATACTTGTCAGAGAAGGTGAAGCCCTCCCAGCCCTTTTCAACAATGAAGGCAGAAATCCCCCTTGTCCCAATGTCAGGAGTAGTAACAGCGAAAACAACATAGATATCCGCAACAGGTGCATTGGTTATAAAGACCTTGCCACCATTTAGAATGTAGTAGTCGCCTTCTAACTCTGCAGTAGTTTCAGTCCCTCCGGCATCACTGCCGGCTTCCGGCTCGGTCAAACCAAAGGCACCAATCTTTTCTCCCTTTGCAAGTGGAACTAAGTACTTTTTCTTTTGCTCTTCAGTACCCCAAGCGTAAATAGGGTATGCACCAAGTGAAGTATGGGCAGAAACAATTACACCGGTTCCTCCATCTATCCTTGAAACTTCTTCAACCCCTATTGCGTAGTGGATGTTTGTAAGTCCGGCACCTCCCAGTTCCTTAGGGAAAGGAATACCCATAATACCCATCTTCCCAAGCTCTTTTACAATCTCTGTCGGGAATTCATTGTTTTGGTCAAGTTGAAAGGTGATTGGCTTTAAGTCCCTTTCAACATACTCTCTCACAAGCTTTCTGAACTCCTCATGTTTGTCATTCGTCTTGAATAACATATAATCCCTCCTTTATAAAAGATTAGAATAAAAAATATTGAAATTAAAGTTCTCTTGTCTTCCTTATACCCAATTAATGTGAAATAAACTTCAAGCAAATATAATAATATTAATATATTCCTGATATTATCTTTAACAAGGTAAACATCATAGTATCAAAGCTCTGTAAGTTGTGAAGGTAATGATTTTATTTTTTATGATAGGCAAGTAGAAATATGTTATAATATTCCCGGTGATGATATGAAGCTTGAGTTAAAAAATAATAATCTAATTTTGACAGATGTGGACTCCTTTTCTTTGAGGGAGACCTTTGAGTGTGGCCAGGCATTTCGTTTTTATAGGGAAGAGGACGGGTCTTATACTCCTATTCACAGGGGGCGGGTTATTAACTTGAAAGAAACTCCTGACGGGGTCATTGTAAAGAATACAGACATGGATGAATTCAAGGAAGTTTGGTGGGATTACTTTGACTTTTCCACGGACTACGGGGCAATAAAAAAGCATCTTTCTGTTGACCCTATAATGGAGGAGGCTATTTCTTATGGTGAAGGGATTAGGATTTTAAAGCAGGACTATTTTGAAACACTCATTTCCTTTATAGTGTCTGCCAACAATCAAATCCCTCGGATAAAGAAGATAATTGAAGAGATGTCCAAGAAGTATGGTAGGAGGATTGAAGTTAAGGAGGACGTTGCAGGGTCAGACAGGGACTTTTATTCCTTTCCAAACCCTGAAGAGCTTTCCCTTTCCACTGCTGATGAGCTAAGGGAGGAGCTAAGGGTAGGTTTTAGGGCGGAGAGGATTTGGGAGGTTGCAAATAAGGTGAGGACAGGTGTCTTTGACATCAATTCCCTTGCCGGCATGACCTATGAGGAAGGGAAAGAGGCATTGATGACCTTAAATGGAGTTGGTCCAAAGGTTGCCAACTGTGTTCTCCTCTTTGGTTACAGCAAGACGACTGCCTTCCCTGTGGATGTTTGGGTCAAGAGGATAATGGAGGACCTGTACTTTAAAAAGGAAACTCCCAATAAGATAATTGAAGATTTTGGCAAGGAAAAGTTTGGAGACCTGTCTGGCTATGCCCAACAATACCTCTTTTACTATGCAAGGGAGAGGTAGGGTATCTTTTAATAGTTTGATATGAGTGTCGAAAGTATAAAATGAACTGTTTTCGTAGGGGCGATTACTAATCGCCCGTTCCTTAATCATAGTTTATTTAAACAAAAGTTCGAGACTTACCTAAAAGTGCAATATTGTAAAATAGTAGGGGCGAATATTTGATATGGTCCTCCATAAGTAGACAAGGCAAATAAGCAAAATTACTTATGGAGGATTTTTCTATGGCAAATCATCGGATACACATTATTCAAAGCTATAATAAAAAGCTTGATTTCATCTGTTAAAAACTAAGAGTAAATGGTATAATGGTAACAAAATTGGTACATAGAAATAGAAGTTTTTATTAGGGAGCTTATATAAAATCCTCTTGTAGAAATAAGTCCTTTAGCTTGGCTAAATATATAAGAGTAAAAAGTAAACTTTGAAGATCCAGACGACTTGAATAGAGAAATAATCTATACTGTATGGTCGGTTTTTTTCGACCATCCTTGCTACTAGATATGGACAATAAAGAGGGGAAGGAGGTCTAGTATGAATGTCAAGAATTGTAAAAAGTGTGGTAATATTTTCATGTTCGATGGATTTGATATTTGTCAAAAATGTAGAAGAATAAGAGAAGAAGAGTTTCAGCTTGTTAAAAACTATTTGAGAGAACATCCAAAAGCTACGATAATAGAAGTAGAGGCGGAAACTAAGGTATCAGTAGATAGTATAGAGCAATTCTTAAGGGAAGGAAGGTTAGAAATATCTAAAGACAGCCCTATATTCTTAAAATGTTTAAGGTGTGGAGAAAACAATATAAGTTCAGGAAAATACTGCAATAAGTGCTTATTAGACTTAAAAGAAGAATTAAATAGCGTTGCGGGTAATATTTATGAGGATATTTCCACAGCTACTCAAAGGGAAATAGACAATATATTAATGAATATTGAAAAGTGGAAGAAATAAAAGCTAAGCTTTAAATAAATATATATTTTACCAGATAAAATTGACCAAATAGGGCCCAGAGCTTATTTGGTCAATTTACTTGTCAAGCTTAATCTTCCATCTTAATATTATTAACTGCATTTTTCATTGCCTGTATTAGCATTATGGCATCTAAATTATAAGCTACAGAGTCAAAACCCTTGTCATAATACTCTTTAACCTGGGTCTCTTCCCCTGTAAAGACAAAGGCAAACTTATTGGCATCCTTGCAGGCTTTAACTATCCGGTCAATGGCAGAGCTAAACTCAAGATTATCAAATTGACCGGGCCTACCCAATGCTGTTGAAAGGTCATAAGGTCCAACGAAGATTCCATCAACCCCTTCAATGAAGGCTATCTCTTCTATATTGTCAAGGCAGGCCCTAGTTTCACATTGTGGAAGCAGGAGGCTTTCTTCGTTTTTTATCTTGAAAAAGTTTTCCAAGCCATTTTGCGATGCTTCCGACTGCCAAAATTGACTTCCGGCAGTTGGGGCAACCCCTCTTTCGCCAACCGGATAGTATTTTCCGTACTTAACCAAGTCTTTCACTTCTTCTACGGAATTTATATTTGGAATTATAAGCCCCATTGCACCCACATCCAGCATCTTCAGTATGGAATTACGGTTAGAATCCTTGACCCTTACAAGGGGTACAAGGTCAACTAATTTCGCCGACCTGATGAAGGTTAAAGCTGTTTCTACATCAAAAGGTCCATGTTCAGAATCTATGACCACATAGTCAAAGCCTGCATATCCAATGCATTCAACAACAGATGCACTGCCTAGCTCGTGAAATGTACCCAGTGTCTTTTCGCCTCTTAACATCTTCTCTTTTAGTGTATTTTTCATGTCATCATCCCTTCTTTTTCAAATTTACCATATTAATTATACAGGATTATTTTTCAAATTAATAGTATAAGTCCAAAAATTTTGATATAATTAGGATAAATAATAATTTAAAATATTTATCTTAATGAAGGAGAAGCAAAATAATGAAAAAAATCTTTCTTCTTCTGGTTATATCCTTTATAATTGTTTTATCTTTAAAAATGAATTTTGTCAAGGACTTTCAACAGGGAGATTTGCTAATAAAAATTCGGCTAAGGACCATCCAATCCGGAGAGAAGACCTACAGGTCTAAGTCAAAGATATATGATGGGGCTTTCTTGGATATTACCGGTGATGACAAGAAGGAGATAATTATTCTTGAAGGGGATAAGAGGGTTAATGGGAAAAAGTTTATAAAGATTTTTGACCAAGGACTTAATGAGCTGGTTCAAGCAAAGGATGCGACAATCTTAAATCCATCAAATTTCCAAGTGAGTGATGTGAATGGGGACGGGGTTAAGGAATTATCCTTTTATGCCTACAAGAAAGCCTTGCACCATCCGGTTTATGCCCAAAGACCATTTTTTTACATAATTGAAGGGGAGGAGTTAAAGCCTTTTTGGCGGGGGTCAAGGCTATCAAGCCCCTTTACTGAATTCACTTTTTTTGACAGGGACAAGGATGGCAGGGATGAACTTTACTCCATTGAGTACACTGGGGACAATAGGAAGAGGGTAAAGGGGTATGAGTGGACAGGTTTTGGCTTTGAAGTTTTTTATCAAGGGGAAGTGTATCTCCATATTTCAAATTTAAGGGTTGAAGATGGAGACTTATCGGCAGACTTTTATGGAGTTGGCAAAATGACTATAGGAGGAGGGATAGAATGAAGAGAGTAATTGCTTTATTGCTTGCCCTGTTGATGTTAACATCATGCGGAGGGCCGGCAGTAGAAGAGCAAAATGGAGAGACGGAGGATAAAGTTCAGGAAGGGACAGGGGAAGTTAAGGGACCTGAAGTCGCCCTTTCAGACAAGAGCCTGGAATTTTTAGAGGAAAGGACTATACCGGTGAAGAGGCCAGAATATAAGCCTATTGAGATTAATCCTCAACTAAGGGCCTATTCTGTTGACAACTTAAATGAAGTGAAGTTTGCTGATTCTTATAAGTTCAATGAAAAAGAAAAGGCAAAACTAAAGGAAAACCTCTTCTTTGCCAGGAGGTTTAAACTGAACAGAGAGATAGAATACTTACAACCTTTTACAATCTATGATGAAAATTACTATAATGATATGCCAAGCTTTGTAACTACTGATAGTATTTTTCATGCTTACCATATCTTTTATGATTTCAGCTTGAGGACATTGGAAGAGGAAAAACTCTTTGACATAGCCTATGATAGCACGGAGAAACTACTTAGCAAGTCTTTGGAGATTTACAATTCCGTCAAGGACGACAAGGCTAAGGAGGTTGCCTTAAGGAATGTAAAATACTTTGCAGTCCCTTACTCCTTGCTGGGAGGGACCTTAAATATTCCTGACCAAGCTTTGGCTGATGTGAACAAGGTCTTGGCTGATATTGAAGCTGGTGGAGGCATGGTTGCAAACCCAATCAATGGCTACGAAATGGACTATAGTCAGTTCACTGTAAGGGGCCACTATACAAGGTCTGAAAAATTAGGAAAATACTTTAAAGCCTTTATGTGGTACGGAAACTTCGGTATGCCTTTGTATGAAAGGGAAGATGACCAGGGCAAGAAGGAAAGGGACGAAGACTCAACCATGCAGGCTGTAATGATATCCGACCTTTTATTAAAGGACAAGGAACTGATGTCTTTTTGGCAAAAGATGTATGAGCCCACTGTCTTTTATGTGGGCAAGTCTGACGACTTGACGGTATATGATTATTCAAGGTTGATTTATGAGTCCTATGGGGCTGATTTGAATTACGAAGGCTTGGCAAATAAGGAAAGTTTAGATAAGTTTTATAAACTGGCTGACTCTTTGCCGGAGCCACAGATTGATAACTCAATGGAGACCGGAAACCTGCCAAAGGGCAAGCAGTTCAGGTACATGGGTCAAAGGTATACAATAGATGCAGATGTTATGCAAAAGCTGACCGAGCCTATTATTAGACCGATTCCTTCAGGCTTAGATGTTGCCGCAGCTCTAGGGTCTGACCTGGCGACTGAAATCCAACTGGCAAACCCTGACAACACATCTTGGGGGGACTATGAAAAGAAATTAAAAGATGAAAAGAAGAGGATAGAGGGCTTTACAGACGACAGGTGGAAGGAAAACCTATATACCGGCTGGCTTTGGGCAATTCGAGGCTACTTCAAGGAATATGGGGAAGGCTATCCCAGCTTTATGCAAAACAGGGCATGGACTGCTAAGGATTTGAACTCAGGACTGGGAGCCTATGCTGAACTGAAACATGACACCATACTTTACGGCAAGCAGGTTGGTGCTCAAATGGGCGGGGACGAATATGTCTTGGTTAAAGGCTATGTTGAGCCTAACTTGGAGGTCTACCAAAAGCTGAAATGGTTGACGGACTACTCTTTACTTATGTTAAAGGACTTGGACATTTTGACAGACTTCTCTGAGGAGGCTGGAAATGCCATGGCCACTGTACTTGAAAAGTTAATTACAATTAGTGAAAAGGAGTTGTCAGGAGAGGTTTTAAGCCAAGAAGAGTATGACTATATAAACTATTATGGCTCTATACTGGAGAGGTTAATGAGCCGTTCTGCCAATGTCTACCACTGGTTTGAAATAGAAAATGTCACCGATAAAAGGATGCCTGTTATAGCTGATGTCGGAACAATCAAGGATAGGGAGACCAACAACTTATACTTCTTAGAAGTAGCTGTGGAAAATCCTTATGAAATCTTTGTTGTTGTGGAAATAGAGGGCGAACTGGTTCTAACAAGGGGGGCCATCTTCAACTACCAAGAATTTCTTTCGGGAGAAAGGCTCACTGACGAAAAGTGGCAGGAGATAATTAAACAGGGAATGCAACCGGACCCTTTAGAATTCACAAGCTCCTATTTAGTTTATTAATGATTCAAGACTTATGACAAAAACCAATCTTTAATGTAAAAATTTTATAAAATTTGATTGAGGAATAATATAAGGGGTAAAACACTACTATTAATAGGAGGGATGGATATGTTATTTAGTTATTTTGATGAAAAAAGAAGGGCAGAAGAAAGAAAGAGGAAAATGGAAAAGGCAGGCAATGTGTCAGCAGGTCTTGCAATAGGTGCACTACTTGGAGGAATAAGCGGAATTCTTTTTGCTCCAAAGTCAGGGGAAGAAACAAGAAAAGATATTTCCAACAAGGCAACAGAAGTTGGAAACAATGTAAAACATAAGGCTCATGAGTTAAAAGACCAAACTGTAGAGCTACAAGAAAAGATTAAGGCCAATGTTAAGACTAGGATGGACAGCATGAAGGACAAGAAGAAGGTCATTGAAGAAGGTGCTGAGAATATAGTTGATGAGGTAGAAGAAGTAGCAGAAGACTTGAAGAAATAGTTTGGAGGTAAATAATGGATACACCGATGACCTTAGAGGCGATGTTGAAATTTATCCTCTTCCTACTTGGAATTGGAGCGATGGTTTATTTAATCATATTCTTTAGAAATCTATCAAGATTAATGGGAAATGCCAACAAGTTATTGGAAGAAAACATTGAAGACTTGGACGGTGTTTTAAAGAGTCTGCCTCCAATTATTAAGAATGTTGAAGAGATATCTGCTGAAGCAAATAAGATGATTGGAGAGATGGAACCGGACCTGGTTAACATTACTGCCAATGTGGCCGACATTACAGACAAATTCGGGTCTGTTTCCACGGCTGTTGAATCTACTGCCATGAAGGCTGCCGACACCATAGACATAGTTTCAGGAAGCATATCAGACACTGCCTATGCCTTCAGCAGCAATGTCAACAGCATAGACAAGTACATCGCTTTAGTTTTAGAAGTTTTGGAACAGATTAAAATATTTATTAAAAAGCGATAGTAGAAACTTAAAATTAATAGGGAGAATTGGATAGGCAATGTAAATATCTTATATGCTGATTATCCAATTCTTTTTGTTAACAGATATTAGATTTTGTGAAATAAAAATATATTACAATCAAAGTAAGGAGTGTCTAATATTAATACGGAAGTAATAAAGCTAACAGAAGAAAATTTTAAAAAATCAATAAAAAAAGGGGCAGAACTAATAAGAAAGGAAGAAGTCGTTGCCTTTCCGACAGAAACCGTTTATGGCTTGGGAGGGGCAGGCTTTAGTCCTCTTGCCATAAGGAAAATTTTTGAAGCTAAGGGCAGGCCTCAGGACAATCCCTTGATTTTACATATAGGCAGCATGGAGATGCTTGACGATATAGCTACAGATATTAGGGACTATGTCTATCTTTTGATGGAAAAGTTTTGGCCGGGACCAATCACCTTTGTCCTTAACAAAAAGTCCGTCGTTCCTATGGAAGTTTCTGCAGGCTTGACCACAGTAGGAGTAAGGTTTCCATCAGAAAGGACTGCCCAAGCCTTGATTTTAGAAGCAGGGCTTCCGATAGCAGCCCCTTCTGCCAACACTTCTGGTAAACCCTCTCCAACCAATGCTGAGGCTGTCTTTGAGGATATGAAGGGAAGAATTCCTTTAATTTTGGATGGTGGGCAAACGGATATTGGGATTGAGTCAACTGTCCTCTTATCAACCGGAGAAAAACCAATAATTCTAAGGCCGGGAAAGGTGTCCTATGAAGATATAAGAGAGGTAGTAGCAAGTGTGGAAATTTCAGCCGGCTTAAAGCAGGGTGAAAAGCCAATGTCTCCCGGTCAAAAGTACAGGCACTATGCACCAAAGGCAGATATGTACCTTTTTGTAGGGAAGTTTAACGATGTGGCTTCAAGAATTTTATTTGAAGAAGCCAGGTGGGAGCTGGAGGATAAAAAAATTGGTATTTTATGCTTTGATGAAACTAGGGAAAGGTATAGCTCAGAGCATGTAATTTCCCTTGGGTCATACTTCAACAGGGAAGAAGTTTCAAGGAATCTTTTTAATAGCTTGAGGGACTTTGACAAACTGGGTGTTGATGTGATATTATCTGAATCGGTAGAAGAGAAGGGAATTGGAAGGGCTATCTTTGAAAGGATGAGAAGGGCAGCTAAGGAAGTAGTAAATGTATAGAGGGAGGTATTATTTTGAAGATTGGAATTGCATCTGACCATGGAGGATATGACTTAAAGGAAGCTTTAAAGGACTATTTGGCTGATAAGGGTTATCAATTTGAGGACTACGGTACATATTCAACAGAATCAGTGGACTACCCGGACTATGCACACCTGGTAGCAAGAGCCATACAACAGGGGAAGTTAAGCAGGGGGATTCTAATATGCGGGTCAGGTATTGGGATATCTATGGCAGCAAACAGGTTTATCGGCATAAGGGCAGCCCTTTGTTCGGAGCCGCTATCTGCTGAACTTTCAAGAAGGCATAATGATGCCAATGTTTTATGCCTTGGAGGCAGGTTGATAGGCAGGGAAATGGCCTACAAAATAGCTGACACTTGGTTGAGTACAGAATTTGAAGGGGGAAGACACCAAGGGCGGATTGACAAACTAGATATAATATAATTTATGTTAACCTCTTTTACATTTCAGTCATTTATGATATAATCCCCTAAGAGGAGGGGTAAAATGGCAAGAATTGTAATTTTTGATCATCCTTTGATAAAACACAAGCTTTCTTTTATCAGAGATATGAACACAGGCTCTAAGGAATTTAGAGAGTTGGTCACAGAGATCTCGATGCTTGTTGCCTATGAGGCGACAAGGGACTTTCCTCTTATGGAAGTGGAAATTGAGACCCCTATGCAAAAAATGACGACGGAAATTCTACAAGGTAAGAAGGTTGGCCTTGTTCCAATTTTAAGGGCAGGGCTTGGTATGGTTGAAGGTTTTTTAAAGATTATTCCTGCTGCTAAGATTGGACATATCGGTCTATACAGGGACCACGACACCTTACAACCTGTTGAGTATTTTTGTAAGATGCCGCAGGACGTGGACGAAAGGGACTTGATAGTCCTGGACCCGATGCTGGCAACGGGTGGCACAGTAGTTGCGGCTGTAGATATGTTGAAGAAGAGAAATCCGAGGTCCATAAGGGTTGTTTCCCTAATAGCTGCACCGGAAGGGATGAAAAATGTCAAGGAACACCATCCGGATATTGATATATATGTGGCTGCCTTGGACGAAAAATTAGATAAAAATGGATATATCCTCCCAGGTTTAGGGGATGCAGGAGATAGACTTTTTGGCACAAAATAATATGAAGATTGTAATTTTTATAATTTCTTTCATAGCAAGTTTTATTTTAACCCCTGTCTCAAAGGCGATAGCCAACAGGACAGGGGTTATTGATGTACCTAAAGATGAAAGAAGGATACATAGTAAGCCCATACCACTTTTAGGGGGGCTGGCAATTTTTATACCTGTAATGCTTTCTATTCCCTTTATTATAAATGATTATAGAGAGATTATAGGCATA
>JAAYNG010000089.1 GCA_012520935.1 Tissierellia bacterium
TAGAGATATCATTTGCACATAGCAGAGAACCAACCACAATAGATGCACTACTTCCAAGTCCCCTTGCAACAGGAATACAATTTGAAATATTAATCCTAAGACCCTTAGCTTCATAGCCTACTCGGTCGAAAAAATCACTTATTATTGTATATGCTAAATTTGATTTATCCTTCGGAATTACATCAGAATTTATTCCAGAAACAAAAATTTCAAGACCCCTTTCAATCTCCTCTAATTCAACTGTATTATATAAGTCAACTGCAAGCCCCAAGACATCAAAACCCGGCCCCAAGTTGGCAGATGTTGCAGGAACCTTATACTTTACCATCTCTATTTCTCCTTTAAAATCTTTAATACTGACTCTTTATCAGCCTTAATTTTCTCCGGTGTCGGAATTTGCGTAAGGGAAGTTGACGGGTCTTTCAAACCATTTCCGGTCAAAACACATACTATCTCATCCCCGTCTTTCAAGTCTCCCTGTTTTTTTAGTTTAATAACACCGGCTAGGGATGCACATGATGCAGGCTCAGCAAAAATCCCCTCATTGGATGCCAACAACTTATAGGCTTCCAAAATTTCTTCATCTGTCACTGCATTTATCTGACCATTGGATTCCTTCAAGGCATTCTTTGCCTTTTCCCAACTAGCCGGATTCCCAATCCTTATGGCAGTAGCAATAGTTTCAGGATTTTCTATAATACGGTCTTCCACAATTGGAGCAGAGCCTGCAGCCTGAAAACCTAAAAGCTTTGGCAGTCTTTTGGTAATTCCTGCTACCTTGTAATCATTAAAGCCCTTCCAATAAGCTGTAATATTACCGGCATTCCCAACAGGTATAGCCAGATATTCAGGAGCCTCTCCCAAAACATCACACACTTCATAAGCAGCAGTTTTTTGACCTTCTATCCTATATGGGTTCAAAGAATTGACTAAAGTTATAGGTTCAGTGGAAGTAATTTCCTTTACAATATCCAAAGCCACATCAAAGTTGCCATCAATGGAAATAACCTTAGCCCCATACATCAAAGCTTGGGCAAGCTTCCCCATGGCAATATTTCCATCTGGAATTAATACAAAACACTTTAATCCATATCTGGCAGCATACGCAGCAGCAGAGGCAGAAGTATTCCCAGTAGAAGCACACATAACAGCCCTTGACCCCTCTTCCAAAGCCTTGGCAACAGCCATAACCATACCTCTGTCCTTGAAAGAACCAGTCGGATTTAGACCTTCATATTTAAAAAATAAGTTTAAGCCTAATTTATTTGATAAATTATTAGCCTTTAAAAGAGGAGTATTCCCCTCATTTAAAGAAACATATGGTGTATTCTCATTAATAGGCAAGAATTTTTTGCCGTATTTTTTTAATAAGCCCTCATATATCATTTCCATCATTCTCCTTTCTTTAAATTAATTTTATTAGAAGATTACCATACAAATGTAATAAAGTAAAGAAAAATAAAAAGGGCATAGCCTTTTAGCTACACCCTACTATAAAATTATATCTCAATCATCGGTTCATATGCTTGTTTCTTCTCATCAAATTCTTTTTTAATAATCTCCCTAGCCTCCGGCTTAGTAAGCAGGTCATAGGCTGTTAAAGCTAGGACCTCTGCAGCAAGCAAGGCACCTTTTTCAGCCATTGTATGACCTGTTGCGGCAGATGCCTGCCATGTGTGAGGGGCAGCCCCCACAGGCCAGCATGCAGTTGTGAAAAGACACATTGGCATCATTTGGCTCACATCACCACTGTCTGATGATGCACTCATTGGACTTACATTTTGGAAGTCCCTTGGTTGAATACTATTTGACAAGGCCTTACCACCAGTATTGCATAAGTTTCTTTGCCTATCAACCTTTTCCTTTGGCTCAGACTTCATAAGGGCTTGGGCAAAGTCTTCTTCTTCCTTTGTAAAGTCTTGTGGGTCTGCCAACTTCATATTCTCATACACAAGGTCTGCAAAGGAAATATTTTCTAACATTTCATAGCAGCCGCTTTGTAATTCCTTTTTTACTTCAGTTTCAGTCATCATTGCCGCACCTTCGGCAACCTTCTCAAGCCTTGGCAAAATATCCTTCACATCTTGCATATAAGGAGCCCTTACATAGTACCAAGCATTTGCAAAAGGATGGACAATATTAGGTGCATAGCCCATACTGTCTGTTGTATAATGAATTCTAGCCCTTTCTATCACATGCTCTCTAAGGTAATTAGTCCCGACACTCATCAATTCTACTGCATCTAAGGCTGACCTCCCCAATTCCGGTGCAAAGGCAGCATGAGAACTTACCCCCTTAAAGTAAAACTTTTCTGCAGCATTGGCTAGAAAAGCCTTATCAAAAACTGCATTATAACTCATCGGGTGCCAGCTAATAGCAAAATCTGCCCCGTCAAACATACCCAGTTTAGCCATCTTGACCTTGCCTGAAAGCAATTCTTCCTCAGGTGAAGCGTAAAACCTTACACTTCCCTCTTGTTTATTTTTTTCTAAAAATCTTTTAATTGCAATTGCAGCGACAGCCGAAGCTGCACCGATAAGATTATGACCACATCCATGTCCCGGACCTCCATCAACAACAGCCTCTTTTACCGTAGAGACTTTTTGAGATAGGCCTGGCAAGGCATCATATTCACCAAGTACGGCAATTACAGGTGAACCACTTCCATATTCTGCATAGAAAGCCGTTGGAAGTTTCTCTTCCTCAAAAATTGTAAAACCCTCTTCTTTAAAAAGCTTTTTATAATAGTCTACAGAAAGTTTTTCCTCTCCTCCCACTTCCGGGTTGTTCCACATATACCTGCTGGCATCCTCTAATGTCTTATTAAGGTCTTTTACTAAAGCTTTTATATCTTTCTTAGTCATATTAAGCTCCTTTCTTTTAAGTTTTATAAGTTGTTTCAACATGTGTAATGAAATACTTGTTCCTTAATCAATACACCTTACTTAAATCTACATGACAATAACCCTTTGGATTCTTTACAAGATAGTCTTGATGATATTCCTCTGCTGTTACATAGTTTTTAAGCTCCTCTAATTCTACTTGGATTTTTTTTACATATTGCTTTTGTAATCCATCCAAAGCCTTTCTTGCAATTTCTCTTGATTCTTCATCCACATAATAAATTCCTGTCCTATATTGCCTTCCAAAGTCTCCTCCCTGCCTGTTAATAGAAGTTGGGTCTATTATAGTAAACAACCTTTCTAATAAGCCTTCTAAAGGCATTACCGACTCATCATATACAATCTTTGTTGTTTCTGCATGGTCTGTAAGGGCAAGCTTTTCATACTCCGTTTCTCTTGTGTTTCCATTTGCATAGCCTACCTCTGTTTCCACAACTCCCTTTACTTTTTGAAAATAAGCTTCAACTCCCCAAAAACAACCACCTGCTAAATATATAGTTTTCACAATTAACCCTCCAGTAATTTCTTAATATCTTCTGGCATTTCTTTGAATTCTAACTCAGGCTTTCCAATAAAATATCCCTGTGCAAGGTCCAAACCAAGTTCTTTTAACTTTTTAAGGTCGGCTTCTGTTTCTACTCCTTCACCTAGAACTTTTATACCCCTTGGTTTGCAAAAACTAACCAAATTTGAAACAAGCTTTTGCTTATCTTCATGGTCAGATATTCCTTGTATTAAATCCATATCAATCTTTATAATATCTGGTTTTATTTGTAAAATCCTGAGTTCACCCGAATATCCTTTACCAAAGTCATCTATTGCCAAACCCAAGCCGGCAGCTCTCATTTTTTGAAGCGTTATTAATGAGTCCCCCTTTAAATCAGACTCACTTTCTGTCAATTCTATAACCAACTTTGAAAAATCTACCGGATAATTATCACTATATACTTCAAGCTCCTCCAAAGAAATTAATGCACTTGGTATGCTGTTAATAAATAAATAGACATCTTCCAGCTTATCAAGATTTTCTGAAATTGTTTGAAAGGCTTTTTTGAAAACTAACCTTTCCAAAGGTCTTAACTTCGATTGGCTCTTTGCAACAGAGATTACCTCAAAAGGATTTTTAAAACTATCTATTTTACTTCTCATTAAAAACTCATAGCCAAACAAGCTCCCCGTATGAATGTCAATTATTGGTTGGAAGGCAAAACGAATTTGTCCTTCATCTATTAATTTATTAATAGCTTCTCTATTTTCTAATAAATACACATTTGACCTATATGATGCAGGTTCAAATTCAAGTATGGACCCTTTATTATTTTGCTTTGCTTCAAACATAGCATAATCAGAAAACTTTAAAAGGTCACTTGAACTATCAGAATGCTCAGGATACCAAGCCAAGCCAGAGGTAAATCTAATATGATGTTTCCTTCCATTATCTACATCAATATAGTATGATTCACTTTTTGAAATACTATCCATTATAATATTTCTTGCCTCTCTCTTTTCCTTAAATCCATGCAAATAAACTGCAAATTCATCTCCAGAAATACGGGCTACAAGACCGTTATATTCCTTAAATTGCGAGAAGAAATCCCCTGCTTTTTTTATAAATTTATCTCCATAATTATGTCCATAGGTGTCATTAACATATTTTAAATTGTCTAAACCTGAAAAAATCATTACACCTATAGAGTCCGGTATTTCTTTGATTTGTAAATGGACATATCTATTAAAGGCATCCCTGTTTAGCAAGCCTGTCATGGAATCTAAGTCTAGCTGTCTTATAAGTTGAGCTTTTTCTTCCTGTTCTTTTGTTATGTCGGCAATAACCCCAACACGCCCACCATCTATAGCCCTTTCATTTATCTTTAGCCATACCTTTTCTCCATTATTTTTTTCGTAATGGTATATATTAACATCCACCGGATTTTCAACAAGTTTACCAAAATATTCTTCCCACTCATCTTTTGTTAATTCAACTTTATTGCTTAGTCCCAGTAAATTGTATATAAATTCTGTAATTTTAACCTTATCTGAATCATCTTTAACTTCAAAACCACCCATTGGCAGAAGGGTCAGGTCTAAAATATTGGATAGGGTCTTTGAGGATTGAATTATATTAGTGTTCATTTTTTCAATCTCATTAGTCAAGCCGTCCACTTCTGTCATATAAGTTTTAGGAAATACAATTTCTTCACCTGGAGATATTTCTGATAAATATTTAGATAGGTCTGTAATTTTTTTTGTTGAAGCAAATATTAACAATAAAATTACAAGTAAAGATATGAAAGTTGTCGATGTTAGACTTGCAATTAAGGCATTTCTTACACCTTTTGAAGTCTCATGTATAGATGATTGCTTTACAAAGCCAAATATATCCCAACTATAAGAAATAAAAGGAGAATTGTCACTATACATCTTTATTGGCTTGGTAAAAACAAACATTTTGCCTAGGTTTGTTAATTCCGTATTATAAACTCCAAACTGTCCTCTATTTGCCTCTAAACTGCACCCATCTTTCAAATGAACAGGTCCTAATGGATCATTTGAAATTATAAAATCATTCTCTACCCTATTTTCACCTTTTTTTCCTATTACATAAAAACTTCCATCGTACATAGAAGAAATGTCAGAAATATAGTTTGTTGCAAAAAATCTCTCTTCCAATTCTATCCCTATCACTCCAATTGGAAGACTATCCTTGCCCAACAATGGGAGTGTATAGGTAATAACATCATCACCATCCGAAAGAATGTCGAAAGGCTTACTCCAAAATCCATAATACATTATCTCTCTGTAAGGTTCTTTTCTTACAAGTTCAACCGGCTTTTTGTAAAAGTCTAAATCACTAACATCTTTTGCCCTTAGCGAATCTATAGACCACTTTACAGCACAAGGGATTAAATATTCTTTTGACACTGAAATTGGACCCACCTCTAAGAAAAAATTCTCATTTTTATCACTTGTGTTAACAGGTGATTGATTTCTTATATATACAGTAGGTCCCCTTTCTCCTTCAATATCATCCATTACAACAAAGGCTCCTGTAATCCTATTTTCCCTTAAAAGTTCAAATAATTCATCTGATATGGCTATAGATTTTTTATCATATGCAGTATATTCTGAATTGCCATTATCATTATAATCAAGAGAAAGACCCTTTATATCATTAACCACATTTACTGAACTTACAGAAAGACTTTCCACTATGTCAACAAGGTCTGAATTAAGTTTTAGTTGAATTTTATCGGTATTATTATTTACCAGTCTAAAAGCCTCTGAATCAAGCAGAGAAAAAACTTTCGCATGTTTTAGAGCGAAAGCAAGGGAGATAACTTGTAACAATACAAACAAGATTACCATCAATATTAACCTAGCCCTTAACGAGAGTGCTTTCTTCATTTATATCTACCTTTCCTCATATGGAATATTCTTTTTATCTAACTCCATTTTAATATTTGCTATCCATGTTTCAAAATATTTGTCCATTGAAAGTTTTTCAATTAGATTTTCATTGCCTTCTTTTCCTTTAATATCATTGGCATCCTTTACTATTTGGTCAGTTATCTCTACTAAACTCGTCTCAAGTATCCTTCTAATATCATAGCTACCTTCAAAAGGACTCGTTGAATAGGCACTTGATGTAAAGATTTGATCTGGAACTATTTCATATACCTTTTTTAAATTAAACTGTATTGGGTCATTTTCATCCATACTATCAACTGCTTGCTTAAATTCTTCGCTGGAATATACTTCCTTGTTGGATGGTAAGTAACCCGAAACCATTGCAAACTTCATATTTTCTTCAGAAGAAGTAAACCACTTCAAAAATTCAGATGAAGCCTCTTCCCTTTTTTTCTTCGCTTTTAAATATACTCATACCAGCACCCTGCTGTACTGTATAGTAGTCCTCATCTTTTAATCGAGGATAAGGAAGTACTTTTAAGCTAATATTCCTTTCAGTGTTATTTTCTTCAACCCATGTTGGAAAATGTGAAGCACCTGATGTGGAACCAATATATGAGATGATGTCCCCTGACTTAATATTATCAGACCTAAACTTACCTGACGAATAAAAATAACCATTTGCCATTCCTTCAGTGTAAATATCAAATAATTTTTTTAATTTTGCCTTATCAATCATAGCTCCTTTTATTGCAGGATTTATAAACTCAACATCTTGTTGCCTGCCACCAACTATTATATAGTTTGCAAGAACATCAAAGCCTATAAAGCCCTTGCCATCCCCTTCAACATCAGGAGTAAGACTGTCTGTGTATTCATAATATTTTTTAGCAACTTCATAAATTCCTTCGAAGCTTTCCAAGTCTTTCTCATTAACATCTGATTTCTCAGCAAATGCATTCCAATCTGTCTCATTAAGGTAAAAGACTTCTGTACTTTTTACAATTGGTACCATTAAAAGTTTATCTTCATAAATGCCAGATTCTAAAAATTCTTTTACATATATAGACCTGTCTTCATCGGTAAAATAAGGAGACATATCTGCTAGTTTTCCAAGATTATCTATCTCTACAGCCTTATCGGGATAAGCAGAAAAAATATCAGGAGTGGCATCTGAAGTGATAACTCCCTTAGCTGAATTGGTAATTGCCTCTTCCAACTCTTGTAATGTTCCCTTTTGCATAGGTGTTACAATTATTCCCTTTTCCAATCCCACTGTTTGATTAAACCTTTCAACCGCATCTTCGATAGCCCTCTTGTTATTGTCAGAATAGTAGTGCCATAATACAATGCTCACAGGTTCTTTCGGGTCTAAACTGGTTGATTCAATTTCATTTTCTGTTGCACACGATGTAAATATCAATAGTGCAGCTAAAAATACAAGTATTTTTTTCATTTACTACCTCCTAATAATGACATTCTCTTCTCCAAAATAATCTAAAATAGCCTTTAGATCATTATTATCCTTTTTTTTTTCATTAATCTTATCGACTTTAAATTCCAACTCTTGACCAAAAACTTCTTTTGAAGCTTGCTTTATCTCTTGAGTATTCTGTTCTGTTTTAAAAAACTCAGCCTGTTCTTTTGTGATATTCTCCGGGTCTATAATTAAATTATCTCCTATAATACAAACAGGCTTAACCCTCGAGGCAAAGGCCCTTGGCCCCGGTGATAACTTTGATAGGAATTCTTGCCATAATTCACCGGAAATCGGCTTGTCGGAAGTCTCTATTGAATTATTTTCTTTTCTTTCCACTGCTTTGTCTTTATAATTCGTATTCTCTTCTTGAACTTCTTTAGATGTCTCATTATTTTTTTCTATCACATTATTCTTTTTTTCAATGGGCTTAATTTTTTTGTTGACACCTGACTTAGAAACTTCTTCTTCAACTGGTAAGTCTGTAAGTGAAATGAGGCTAGCTTCCAAAAGTATCCTTGGCTCTCCTGACCATTTTAAAGTATTTTCTATCTCCAAGAGCTTATTCAAACTAGCTCTAATCTTAGCTAAAGGAACTTCATCTGATAATGACTTCAAGGAATCAAATTCATCCCTTGAAAGAAAAATCATTTCATATGCCCCTTCTCCAATAATTTTAATCATTAGAAGATCTCTTAATAGTGATATGATATCTTTTAGTAAAAAATATACATCCTTGCCTGAGTTAATAAGGGAGTCGAAAATATAGAGGAGGTCCTTAGCTTGATCATAGAAAATACATTTTAGCAAGTCCGTTAAAGTCTTTCTGTCTACATTACCAAGGACTTCTAAACCATCCTCCAAGCTAATCTTGTCCCTTGAGTAAGAAAGAAGCCTATCAAGTATGGACAAGGAGTCCCTTACAGAACCACCGGAGTTTTGGATTATTAACCTTATTGCATCTTCATCTATTTCTCTATTTAAACTCTTGGTTATATTTATGATATTTTCCCTTAATAGGTTTCCAGGGACTTTCCTAAAATCAAATCTTTGACATCTTGATAATATAGTATCGGGTAATTTTTCAGGTTCTGTAGTGGCCAATATAAATATTAAATATTCAGGTGGCTCTTCCAAACTCTTCAACAAGGCATTGAAGGCCTCGTTGGATAACATATGGACCTCATCTATTATATAGACCTTGTACTTCATTTGAACTGGAGGATAAAGCAAGGTCTCTTTTAAACTTTTTATATCAACTATAGACCTATTACTTGCTGCGTCCATCTCTATAATGTCTGTAGTTTCCTCATTCAAAGATAACTTGCAATTCACACATTCATTACAGGGGTTCCCATCTCTCAAGTCCAAGCAATTCACTGCCCTGGAAAAAATCCTAGCAGATGTAGTCTTTCCTGTCCCCCTTTCGCCAGAGAAAAGATAAGCATGGCCTGTTTTTTTATTCTTTATTTGATTCTTTAAAGTTTTAGTTATATGGTCCTCGCCTATTATCTCATCAAAGCTTATTGGTCTGAACTCTCTATATATTGCCTTATACAAAATAACCACTCCCATCAGCTATTATTATAACAAGATGAATAATTTTTTTCAATCTATTATATTCCTTCCAAACAAATTAATAGCATAATTTATATAATTAACCTTATATCTTCCTTTATTCAAACAAGTTTTAAAAATACTTGAAAATTAATAGACTTTAATATATACTCTAGTCTAGGAGGAGGGATCTTATGAAACATATTAAAACTTTAAGTTCTGGAAACTTAAAGAAGGCTTCTAAGGCTGGCTGCAAAGAGTGTAGAACTTCTTGCCAATCAGCTTGCAAGACTTCTTGTACTGTTGGAAACCAACAATGCGAAAATAAGACGAGATAAAGGCGCATAAGCGCCTTTAGATTTTGGGGGAAAGATGCGTAATTATAAAGATATTCATAAGTTTTATTTAAATGATAAATATATAGTTCTTGATGTAAACTCCGGAGCAGTCCATGAGGTGGACGAGATAGTTTATAGTCTAGTTGACGATAATGATAATAAAAACATAGACCTTATGGTGGATAAGTATAAAAGCTTTGAAAAAGAAGATGTGGTGAGTGCCATTGAGGAAATAAACTTTTTAGAAAGAGAAGGCCTGCTTTATTCACAAAGGGAAGAATATAGTGCCCCGCTCCACAGTCAGGGTATTATTAAGGCTCTATGCCTACACATAGCCCACGACTGTAACTTAAAGTGCAAATACTGCTTTGCCTCTCAAGGGAACTTTAAAGGGGCAAGGACCTATATGTCCACAGAAGTTGGAAAGAGAGCCCTTGATTTTTTAGTTGAAAACTCAGGCAAGATCAGGAACTTAGAGGTGGACTTCTTTGGTGGAGAACCTTTGATGAACTTTGATGTAGTAAAAGAAATAACCTATTATGGTCGAGAGTTGGAAAAGAAAACAGGAAAGGTCTTTCGATTTACACTTACTACAAATGCTGTCCTATTAGATGATGAAATTACTGACTTTTTAAATGAACATATGTCAAATGTAGTCCTTAGCCTTGACGGAAGAAAAGAAGTAAATGATAAGATGAGGCTTACAGTAAATGATAAGGGTTCATATGATCTTATTGCAAAAAAAATTCAAAAATTTGTAGAAAAAAGAGGAGACAAGGACTACTATGTAAGGGGGACCTTTACCTCTGAAAACTTAGACTTTGGCAAAGATGTTGAACACTTTAAAGACTTGGGCTTTAAGTCTGTTTCCATAGAACCGGTTGTAGCAGACCCTAGGGAGCCTTATGCTATTAGAGATGAGCATTTGGACCAAGTATTAAAGGAATATGGAGACTTTTCAAGGGAATATATAAAGATGAAAAAGAGCGACCCTGACTTTTCCTTCTTCCACTTTGAAATTGACTTGGACAATGGACCATGTGTAATAAAAAGAGCATCGGGCTGCGGAGCAGGCTCTGAATACTTGGCTGTCACTCCCGAAGGGGACCTCTTTCCATGTCACCAGTTTGTTGGTGAAGATGGCTTTAGCATGGGGAATGTCTTTGACGGAATAAAAAATGAAAAGTTAAGGGAAAAATTCCAAGCAGTTAATGTATATTCTAAAGAAGAATGCAAGGACTGCTGGGCTAGGTATTATTGCAGTGGTGGTTGCCATGCAAATTCCTACCATGCCAACAATGGAGACTTTACCAAAGTCTATGAACTGGGCTGTAAAATGGGTAAAAAAAGAATCGAATCTGCAATTTCAATTTTAGCAAACTTAAGGGGTGATTAGTTGGATATTAATATTTTAGGCAAAAGAATCAATTATGAAATTTATGGTGAGGGAGAGCCGGTAATATTTTTAAACGGAATGTTGATGTCTGCCAGAAGCTATTCTTACTTTGCTCCAAAACTTGCTAAACACATGAAGGTGATCTTATTAGACCTGCCGGACCAAGGAAACTCTGAACCCTTTACTGAGCAACATAACATTAACGACTACATGGACTATATTAAAGCCTTTATGGATGAACTAAAGATAGAGTCAGCCAGCCTTCTTGGGGTTTCTTATGGTGGGGCTGTTGCCATGCTATTCGCATTAAAATACCCTCATATGGTAAAATCGCTAGCACTCTATAATACTTTTCCATTGATTGACCCCTATATTAGGAGCATGAGTATGGTATGGAAGTCAGCCTTTGAATTGGGAGATGAGGTTGAGATGAAGAGGGTTGCCTACCCGCTTTTCTATTCAAGGACTTTCTATGAAGAAAATTTTAAGAGGTTAAAACATATAATAGAAAAAAAGACTAAGAACCTACCAGGCCACTACTTTGAATCCTTGTTAAGATTAATTTATTCTTCTGAGGGATATGATATAGTAGATAGGCTAAAGGAAATAAAATGTCCAAGCTTAGTAATATCTTCAGATGAAGATGTTGTTGCACCAAGATATTACCAAGAACTAATTGTTAATGAAATTGAAAATTCAGTTTTGGTTACCTTTGAAGGGACAGGACATGCAGCAATTTTTGAAAAACCTGACCTTTTTGTGGCAAGTCTAATAGGTCATATTTTAACATCATTATAATTAGGTAAAGTACATGAAAAAACTAGTAGTAAATTCAGAAAATCCCTATGAGATTACAATCACTAGGGATTTAAAAATTGATGAATATATAAAGACAAAATATGGTAAGAGTAAGATTTTAGTCATTACGGACGAAAATCTTGCCTACATCTATTCGGAATATAAGAACATTCCCCATTATATAATAAATGCTGGAGAGTCTTCCAAGGATATTGAAGTCTACTATAAAATTATTAAATTTCTTTCAAAAAATAACTTCCATAGAGATTCTATTCTACTTGCCTTTGGAGGGGGGGTTGTGGGAGACATCACAGGCTTTGTAGCTTCAACATATCTTAGGGGTATCCCCTTTGTTCAAGTGCCTACAAGCCTACTTTCAATGGTAGACTCCTCTGTTGGTGGTAAAACTGGCATTAACACAGAATATGGGAAAAACCTTATCGGTTCCTTTTATAATCCGAGAGAAGTCTTGATTGATACAAGATATCTTGATACACTTCCGGAGGAAGAATTTGCCAATGGGCTGGCAGAGGTAATAAAGACTGCCATGATTGGAGATAGGTCTTTAGTGGAAGCCCTTATGACGGACCAACTTGAAGATGGGATAGAAAATATTGTTGAAAAATCTTTAAAGGTAAAAATTGATATTGTCCAAAAAGATATGAGGGAAAGTAATTTAAGAAGGATATTAAATTTTGGTCATACTATTGGTCATGGGATTGAAAAGCTTTCTGATTATAAAATTAAGCACGGAGAAGGAGTTGCTATTGGCATGGCCATGATTTCTAAAGCCTTTCATAAGAAGGGCCTTACTCCAAAAGATACGCTGGACATTTTGGTGGCCTTATTGGAAAAATATTCTTTAGCTAAAAGTTTTGAAGTTGATAAGGACTCCTTGTTCAAGGCTATTTTGATAGATAAAAAGACTGAAGAAAATTACATTAACTTAGTGTATTTAGAAAATATTGGAATGGCAAAAATATATAAGGCAGGCTTGGATGAATTAAAGGATATCCTCCAAATTGCTATTGATGGAAATTAGGTTATAGAATGATTTATGGACTATTGGGTAAAAAACTTTCATACAGTTATTCTCCCAAGATACATGAAAGGCTTGGGTCTATTCCCTATGAACTAATGGAAAGGTCGGAGGAAGAAGTTCCTTCTTTCCTAATAGAAAAGAACTTTAAGGGAGTAAATGTTACAATTCCTTATAAAAGCTTTGTTATGAACTATCTAGATGAATTAGATGAGTCTGCCATAAAGGTTGATTGTGTAAATACTATTCAAAATACAAAGGGGCGTTTAAAGGGATATAATACAGACTACATGGGTTTTCTCTACTCTTTTAAAAAGCTCGGTTTAAGTGATAAAAAAATCTTAATAGTCGGAAATGGTGCGACAGCAAAGACTGTAAAAGTTGCCTTAACTGATGAGGGCTTTGGAGATATAAAAATCGTATCTAGGCGTGGAGCCCATAACTTTGAAGATATTGACTATTACAGGGGCTCTCAAGTATTAATTAATGCAACTCCAGTTGGAATGTATCCAAATGTTGATACAGACTTTCCTGTTGATATTGATAGGTTAAAAAACTTGCTTGCTGTGATGGACTTGAACTATAATCCATTAGAAACAAAAATCTTATCCAAAGCCAAAAGCTTAGGACTTCTAACAATGTCCGGACTCTTGATGCTGGTTGCCCAAGCCAAGTATTCATCAGAGATTTTTCAAGATAAAAAGATAGATGATGGTAAGATAGAAATAATATATGAGGAATTAATAAAAGACCTATGAAAATCCTAATTATTAATGGACCAAATATTAATATGGTGGGAATTAGAGAACCGGAAATTTATGGCGGGGACTCCTACGAGGAATTTGTGACTGACATCTTAAGCTATGGAGCAGAAAAGAATGTGGAAATTGAAGCAGTCCAGTCTAACCACGAGGGAGCTGTTATAGACTCCATACAAGAGGCTTATGGTAACTTTGACGGGATTATCATCAATGCCGGTGCCTATACCCACACAAGTATAGCAATATTAGATGCTCTGAAAGCTGTTGGCATTAGGACAGTTGAAGTCCACCTATCCGACATTTCAAAAAGAGAAGATTATAGAAAAAAATCCTTCATTTCAGAATATGCTGAAAAAGTTATCGTGGGTAAGGGTTTTAAAGGCTATTATGAGGCGGTTGATTATTTAAGAGATGAAGTATAAATTTAAAGACATAAAAAAATTTAACAGGGCAATTGACTTCTTGAAAAGAAAAGATATCGATTATGGAGTTTTTGACTTAAAAGACTTCCAGCTAGTCAATGTATACCAAGACAATGAGGTTCTTGATGAAGAATTATTTGATGACCTTCTCGCCTCCAATGAAGTAGCTTATTTAACCGGCAAGTCCTATAAGGAAAAGACTGTAATTGATGTTGATGGGGTTAAAATTGGCGGTGGGGGTCTAGTCTTTATAGCCGGACCCTGCTCCATTGATGGGGAAGAAAGCCTTTACGAAACTGCTAAGGCTCTTAAGGAAGTGGGGGTCAATATCCTTCGAGGAGGAGCCTTTAAGCCAAGAACTTCACCCTACGATTTTCAAGGTCTTGGAAAAGAAGGGGTTGACATCTTAAAAAGGGTTTCTGATGCTTTGGATATGCCGGCGGTTACAGAGCTGGTGGATATAAGAGATTTAGACTACCTGCTTGAACATTCAGACATCATTCAAATTGGGGCAAGGAGTATGCAAAATTTTCCACTCCTGAAAGAACTTGGGAAAATAAGAAAACCGGTTATGTTAAAGAGGGGTTTTTCTTCAACAATAGAGGAATTTTTACTGGCTGGAGAATATATCTTATATAGTGGCAACGAGGACCTCATACTTTGCGAAAGGGGAATTCGGACCTTTGAAAGAGAAACCAGGAATACTATGGATATCTCTTCAATTCCATTGATTAAAGAATTAAGTCACCTGCCAATCATCGCTGACCCTAGCCATGGGACTGGTCTTAGGTCCTTGATAAAACCCATGTCTTTAGCTGCAATTGCTGCAGGGGCTGACGGTTTGATGATCGAATCTCACATCAAACCTGATTGTGCAATTACAGATGCCTTTCAAGCCATTGAGCCAAAAGACCTTCAAAAGATTATCGATAAGTCAAATAACATAAAAACTATTGTTAATTGATTTGACAAAGTTTATAGCCTTAATATTATTTACACGAAAATTTATAAGTGGTATAATTCTTTTGGTGGATTTATTAGAATTAGATAAAAGGCAATGCTCTTTTTCTAATTCTATATGTATTTTATAAAGAAAATTTTTAAGGACATGAGGAGGATATTATGACCAAGTATATTTTTATTACAGGCGGAGTTGTTTCAGGTTTAGGCAAGGGGCTCACTGCAGCCTCTCTAGGAAGACTGTTAAAGGCTAGGGGCTTGTCTGTCATGGCACAAAAACTTGACCCTTATATCAATGTGGACCCGGGAACCATGAGTCCCTTCCAACATGGAGAGGTCTTTGTGACAGAGGACGGTGCGGAAACCGACCTTGACTTAGGTCATTATGAAAGATTTATTGATATTGACCTGAACAAGTACTCCAACCTCACAACCGGAAAGGTCTATTGGAATGTTTTAAACAAGGAAAGGCGTGGAGAATACCTAGGTGAAACAATCCAAGTAATTCCTCATATTACTAATGAAATAAAAAGCTTTATATATAATGCAGGTGGGAACATTGAGCCGGATATTATGATAACGGAAATTGGCGGAACTGCCGGTGACATAGAAAGTCAACCCTTTTTTGAAGCTATTAGACAGGTTTCACACGAAGTAGGACCAAATAACAGCCTCTTTATCCATGTAACTTTAGTTCCCTACCTTGAAAGCTCCAACGAGCACAAGACAAAACCAACTCAACATGCAGTAAGTGTCCTGCAATCTATGGGAATTAATCCTCATATAATAGTTTTAAGAAGCGATGTGCCGATTGAAGATGAAGATATATTTGCAAAAGTTTCTCTCTTCTGTAATGTAAAAAGAGATTCAGTATTTGAAAATAAGACTATACCGAACATATATGATGCACCTCTAATGCTTGAAAGACAGCACTTCTCGGATATTGTTCTTAGGGAGTTGAATATTGAACCTAAAGAACTGGACATGTCAGAATGGAATGAAATAATAAAGAAGATTAACAATAGGAAGGGTGAAGTAAATATTGCTATAGTTGGAAAGTATGTAAGGCTACACGATGCCTACCTGTCTGTTACAGAAGCCATTAGCCATGCCAGCTTTGAGGTTGGTGTTAATGTCAATGTTGAGTGGATTGACTCTGAAGATGTACACGAAGGAAACGTTGAAGAGGTTTTAGCAGGTCTTGACGGAGTTATCGTTCCCGGTGGCTTCGGTATGAGGGGTATAGAAGGAAAAATAGAAACTTCCCTTTATGCCAGAGAGAACAATATCCCCTACTTGGGAATTTGTTTGGGGATGCAAATTGCTTCAATCGACTTTGCAAGGAATGTCTTAGGTTATAAAGATGCAAATTCGACAGAATTTGATAAGGATACAAAAAACCCTGTAATATATATTAATGAAGAGTCTCCAGAGGCCGGAGAGATGAGGCTGGGCTCTTACCCATGCAAATTATTAGAAGGTAGTAAAATAAAAGCATGCTATGGTAAAGATACAATTGGTGAAAGGCATAGGCATAGGTATCAATTTAACAATAAATATAGGGAAGAAATGGAAGCAAAAGGCTTTATAGTAAGTGCAACTTCTGATGATGGGAAAATTGTAGAAGCTATTGAAGTAAAAGACAATGACTTCTTTGTGGCAGTCCAATATCATCCGGAATTTAAATCAAGGCCAAACCGCCCTCACCCACTATTCACTGGCTTATTGAGGGCAGCAATTGAAGGGAGAAAATAATGAAAAAAATTGGCGAAGAATGTGGTGTCTTTGGTATTTATTCACCAAACAAACAGAGTATCCACCACACGATTTACTACGGACTATTTGCACTCCAACATAGGGGTCAACAGTCTTGTGGTATAGTTGTGAATAATGATGGAATCTTTTCCGGCTATAAGGAAATGGGTATTGTAAATGATGTTTTTACAAAAGATATATTAGACTCAATAGGTGAAGGAACCATAGGTGTTGGCCATGTCCGCTATGCATCAGAAAAAACTAGGGTAAGTACCCATGGAAGCAGGGCAAACTGTCAACCAATAGAAGTAAACCATATTAAGGGTAGGATGGCTATAGCCAATAATGGTAGTATTACTAACGCCAAAGAACTCAGAGAAGAGTTGGAGTTGAAGGGGTCTATCTTTACTACAACTGGAAATACTGAGCTAATAGCCCATGTTGCCATTAACGAAAGAATAAACTCCTCTTCCATTGAAGAGGCCATGGTCAAGGCAATGGACAAGCTTGAAGGGGCTTATTCCTTAGTTATTATGACATCAACAAAGCTAGTTGCATGCAGGGATAAAAGGGGCTTTAGACCACTATGTTATGGAAAAACTTTAGATGGGTCTTATGTTATTGCGTCAGAAAGTGCTGCACTTGATGCAGTGGGAGCTAAACTCATTAGAGATATCAGACCCGGTGAGATAATAGTTATAAATTCTGAAGGGGTTCAATCAATAGAGAAACATGTTAATACAGAAAAAAGGACCATGTGTATATTTGAGTACATTTACTTTGCAAGGCCGGACTCAGTTATTGAAGGTGCTTCTGTCCATGAAGCCCGTAAAAATTTAGGCAGGTTCCTTGCAAAAGAACACCCTGTAGATGCTGATATTGTAATTGGTGCACCTGACTCAGGTCTGGATGCAGCCATGGGTTATGCAGAAGAATCAGGTATACCCTATGAGCATGGTATATTAAAAAACAAGTACATTGGAAGGACCTTTATTGCCCCTGGTCAATTTAATAGGGAGGATAAGGTAAGAATAAAGCTTAACCCTATCCGTTCTGTCGTTGATGGCAAAAGACTTGTTTTAGTGGATGACTCCATCGTAAGGGGTACAACAAGCAAAAAAGTTGTAAAGTTGTTAAAAGACTTCGGAGCTAAAGAAGTCCACTTGATGATTTCAGCCCCACCCTTTATAGCCCCTTGCTATTACGGAACTGATATTGACTCTAAGGAAAACCTTATAGCAGTAACCCACTCTTTTGAAGAAATGAGACAAGAAATCGGAGCAAACTCTTTAGGCTTTGTAAGCATAGAAAATGTCCTAAAGCTTGTTGGAGAAAATCCTGGATTTTGTTTAGGCTGCTTTAATGAAGAATATCCTACAATGGTTCCTGAAGGTCCAATTAGACACAAGTACGACATCCCCCTTACTAAGCAACTTAGCCTGTAGGTGATTATATGAAATATTATGTAGTAGATGCCTTTGCTGACCAAGCCTTTGGAGGTAACCCTGCAGGGGTTGTGGTGTCAGATGGGCCTTTAGAAAAAGAATTTATGCAAAAGTTTGCAAGGGAAATGCGTTTTTCTGAAACGGTTTTTTCTTATAAGGATGGAAAGGAAGTTGTAGCAAGGTTTTTTACTCCAGAAGAGGAAGTTCCCCTTTGTGGCCATGCAACAGTTGCCCTCTTTTCATTGCTAAGAGAAGAAAACTTCTTACAGGTGGGAAACCATAAGATGAAAACCATTAATGATGTCTTAGAAATAGCTCTTGCCGAAGAAAAGGTCTTTTTTCAAGGAGAAAGTCCTGTCTTGAAAGATGATGTCTTTTCAGTAGTAGAACTTTCAGAAATTTTTGGGATTCCTGTAAGTGGGATTTGGGATGACAGGTACAAGTTAATTCCAATGGCTTCTTCTACGGGGCTGGTGGACTTGATGCTGCCATTAAAAAGCAAGGACCTCCTCCACAACTTGCAGCCGGACTTTCAAGAGTTAAAATTTTTTTCCTTTGACAATGACCTATGTGGAGTCCATGCCTTTACCCTGGATGCTGACGGTTATATTGCAGAAACAAGGAACTTTGCACCACTCTATGGGATTGACGAAGAGGCAGCGACTGGAACAGCAACAGGTGCCCTCACCTGGTACCTATATAAAAATGAAGTCATAAAAGACTTTGATACAGAATTTCAATTTCTTCAAGGTGTATCAATGGGTAGACCTTCAATAATTCATTCAGTCTTAAAAAATAAAGAAAATCCTAAGGTCTATGTTGGAGGTAGTGCAAAAGTACTCACAGCAGGAGAAGTGAGAATATAAAATAAATATTTAATTAAGGTATATCACCATTGAGAGGAATTGATTTATCCCTTGATGGTGATATTTTTTTATAGTAAAGTATATCAGCTCCTAAGGGAAATAGGCAGGCTAAGATTACAACTTTTATAATATAGAAGTGAATAATACTGTCCCCTGGACATAACAAAATATTTGCTTTTTACAGCTTAAGCAAATTTTTACTTGATTGTTTTTTATTCTGGTCTATGTTATAATCAAAGAAAATGTATAATATAAACAATAATAATACAGGGGGTAAAGAAGATGAAGAGAATGAAAAGAGTTCTATGCCTACTACTGGTATTTTTCATGATCCTACCTTCCTTTGCATTTGCAGCTGGGGGAGAAAGGCGAGACACTTATGAATTTATGTGGGCGGAGAATTGGTTAGTAAACAAGTTGTAGGTGAAGGAGAGTATTTATTTGCTCCACCAACACCTAAGGATGATACGGGTGTATTTTTAGGATGGGCAGTAACACAGATTGGTAGCTACAAAGTTTCTCCTAACGATTATAGCTTCCCTTTCAAATTTGCCAAGATAAAGTCCGGGGACTTAATAGACCAGGCGGGTCAAGGGCAAACAATAAGATTGGAAGCAATTTTTGATAATGACTATTATGTTATTTTTAGAAGACCTGCCAAGCTTGTGACAGATGCAGATTCTATATTAGATTTTAAAAAGGTTAAGGAGGGACAAGTAATCCCGTACAAGGATGTATATGTTGGAACGGACTCTGACCAAGAGCAGTTTTCCCACTGGTCTACTGAAAAAAAACAAGGATGATTTTGCCTATGAAGCTGATTTTTCGAAAACAGTGGAAAATTTTGCCACTCCCGGGTCCAAGGTGATCAACCTTTATGCTGTTATAGATAAAAGACTTAAGCTAATATTGGATACTGATGGGGGCACCTCCCTTTTAACTCGACATGTTAAATATGGAAAGGGAGTGGATTCAGATAGGTATGGTATCCCTTTAGACCCACAAAACCCGGCGAAGAGTTTGTAGGCTATTATGATACAAAACCCAATAATCCTATTCCGGCTACATCAATTGGTAATCCAATAGACTTACGTACTTGGAAGGCTCCGGATAATGAAAGTATAAAAGAGATTACTCTTTACGCCGGATATAAGGCGGCAAAGGGGACTTATAATGTTAACTTTTATTTGGAAAATTTGGATGGAAGCGGAAATTCCTTTTATTCCTTTGAAACATCAACAGTTATGCATGATAGGATGGTTGGTGAAAATCCAAACCGGGTTGATTTTCCTAAGGATAGGATTCCAAACTTTGACATTATTTATCAGTTAAATGAGAATAAGAGCGACAATGTTCATAATATTACAATAAGTCATGATGGCAGGACTAATGTAAATGTATACTATGACAGGAGAGAATATGAAGTAAAGTTTTATAGGCCGAATATTCCTGGTGAAGGATTTATTGGTGGTCCTTTAAGATTTAAATATGGGGAAAAAATACCCGTTGATACTATAAAAGACCAATACAAGAATGCTGGTTATAATCCTGATAATCTAGTATTCGGAATAGAAGAACCATATGGAAGTAGGAACAACAAGGACTATATAACAGGAGCTCCTTCCATTGGTTATAATGGTTTAACCAATATGAATATTATTGCAGAAACTAGGAGTCAAGGCAAAAATTTCACTATACTTTCCATATTGGAAAAAGATAAGGAAAATTTTGAGCAATATACCATGGGCAGGGTATTGACTTTGGAGGATTATGCCAAGACTAATTTGACGGTCCCAGATAATATTAGCTTTGATGTAGCAAACTTCGATGAAAAGACTTATTTTGGAAATCTAAATGTCCAAAGGGTTGACTTCAGCTACCGATGGTCACCTGCAGACCATATGTACCTAACTAAAGTGGACATCCTTGACTTCGAAGGATATACTCCAATCCACCCTTATGGGGATGAGAAGGGCTTCCCCAATAGTGGTATAGATAATTCCGGCAACTACGAAGACCCTCCGGGCAACGACCCAAGACGGGGGGCTGTGAGGGTCGGCAGAAGGACAAACTACACCCATAGACTGAGGTATATTAAAGATAGTAAAGGAAACTACTTTATCCCTGTATATTACACAAGGGATTCTTATAATGTTTACTTTGACTATGATATAGGTACAGATGCTGAAAACTGGAGGTCTGACCCTATAACATATAGTGAAATAATAGGAAATCCAAAAAATTTAGAGCCATACGGAGAAAGACTTCCGGATATAGGGGATACTAAAATTATCGGTCCCTACCAATATGAATTCCAAGGTTGGTATTTGGAAAGGGATGGGTCAGGGCAGGAATTTAACTTTAACAGTCCAATGCCTAAGCACAACTTAATTCTTTTCGCCAAGTGGAAGATAAAGGAACCACAAGTAAGATTTTATAGACCTTTTGGAATATTCAAGGCAGATGGAATGCCTGATTATAAGAGTGTAACACCGGAAAGGACAGTTGATGCTATTTCCTTTGAAAAATTAGGTGCAGAAAAATATTACACTCCTTCACCTCCGACTTACTATACAAGCTCTGACTTTAAGGGCTGGGCCTATTATACTAAAAGTCATACAACAGGGGAAACTATCAGGGTTAACTTTGATATAGACACAATAATAGACAGGGATGTGGACCTCTACCCAATATGGTCCAAGGTCAGCTCAGACATAATAAGTGGAAGTGGACAATTAGAAGCTTTGAGGCTACATTATTATGATGAATCTGGAAGAAATATTTCAGCAAATAGATATATTCATGGTTCATATGCCTTTACCGACGAGTATAACAATGATAAGTTCATTGGATGGGAAGAGGTGGACAAGGATATGAACCCTATTCCTGCCACAGATGAAAATGGTAACCTGATTAGGGATAAAGTAGATGGGAGTCTGGTTTCCAAGATATATTATCCAAATGAGTTTATATTTATGGATAAGAACAGGTACCTTAGACCTGTCTTGGCAGATACCCCTCCTGAAATAGGGAAAGTAAATTTCAATTTCAACTACACAGGGAGCGAAGGTATTTATACTGAAACAGGGCCTGTAGGTAGCGGAATTTCAAGGCAAGGATACCCTAAAAGGGATGGCTATGCCTTTATGGGTTGGAGTGAGGATATCAATGCTAGTTCTGGTATTCCTTCCAGCGAAATAAAAATAGAGCCAGGTGTAACTACCTATTATGCAATTTGGAATAAAACAATGAATGAAGGATGGATTAGTTTAATATTCCAAGATGGTAAAACTCCTGATAGGGTTGAGAGCGGACAAGATGGAAATATTTTCACCCTACCTAACCCTGGAACAGTTTCAGGTTATAATTTTAAAGGATACAATACTGAATATGACGGAAGTGGTAATAGTTATACCACAGGTCAAGCTATTAATTTCAAAGCCAATACCCACCAATTCTTTTATGGAATATGGGAAAAGGTCGACCCGGGTACAGGTTCCATAACCATTGTTTACCAAGATGGATCAAGACCTGACCAAAAGGTGGTGGGGGTTGCCGGAGAAAAGACGACCCTGCCTAGCCCTCAAAGGGACGGCTATGAATTTAAAGAATACAATAAAAATCCCGACGGCACAGGAGCTACTCTTCCTGAAGAAATAGTATTTGAAAAAGGTATAGAGAAAACAGTCTATGTTATCTGGAAGAAAATTGGTGGCGGAGACTCCAGCGGTTTTATCAAGCTGGACTTCCAAGATGGGACCAGTCCTTATATTCTGGAAGAAGGTAAGAGTGGAGAAAACTTAAGCCTGCCAAATTCCAAAAGAGAGGGCTATAATCTAAAAGGATGGTCGGAAAACCATTTAGACCAATCTCCAAGTTTACAGCCAGGAGGCAATGTATACTTCCAAGGAGGTACTACAAAGACTTATTATGCCATCTGGGAGGAACTGCCGAATACAGGAAGTATTACCCTTGTTTATAATGACGGCACAAATAATGAAGTAACTACTTCTAGACCAAATACCCAAGTTACTTTACCGGAATTAACAAGATCAGATATGATTTTTAAAGGCTGGTCAATGGACCTCTATGGAGGAGAAGTTATAGGACCGGGCACTGTGTTAGAAATAGAGAGGGGCAAAGACCTCTACTACTATGGAATATGGGAGAAATCTACCGGTAGCGTGACCTTTATCTTTGAAAACGGGGATCAAGACCAAGTCTACGAGAACAAAAAAGATGGCGAAGAAGTATCCCTACCTAATGACCCTATAAAGGATGGTTTCCAATTCCAAGGCTGGAATACTGAAAGAGATGGTAATGGAGAAGAAATTGATGGTCCGGTTATAGTTGAAAAGGGTGTAGAAAAGAACATTTATGCCATATGGAAAGAGGTAACAGGAAAAGTTATTTTTAATTTCCAAAACGGAAGCCAACCTTTGATAGATGAGGGTAGAAATGGAACAAGTATAATAGTTCCTGACAATCCAAGGAGACCGGGCTATAGCTTTTTAGGCTGGAATAGGAATCCGGATGGTAGTGGACAGCCTCTAGACTCAAGGTTTGATGTATACGATAAGGACAAGGTACAAACTTTTTATGCTATTTGGGAGGAAGGGGAATCGGTATACCCGTCAGACCCGGTAGAGCCAGTGGACCCGTTAGACCCAATAGAAAAAAATCCGGTAGTAAGGGTAAATCTTACAGATGAAAATGGACAGGTTTCCATAACTATTGTAGAAACAAGGCCAGATAAAAACTATGTAATAACTGACGAAAATGACAAGGTTATAGCTATAGTGGAGGGAAATGGACAAGACATTAATATCCCAAACCTTACTCCTAGTAAGGAGTATATAGTTACAGCCATAGGTAAGGATGAAGTTCAACCGGAAATATGGGATACTTTTGAACCAGGTGATAAGGCTCACACAATAGTTAGAACCAAGGAGGATTCTTTTCTAATAGATAGCACAACAGTTAGGATAGATAATACTATTCCGGGGCAATGGTATGTCCTCGTGGGTGAAGATGACAATCTTTATGGGCCATATCAAGCAGACGGAACAAGATTAGATGTGAGGTTTTTACCGAGGGGTACAGCCTTTAAGGTTTACAGGTATGACAAGGAAAATGAAGTTTTGAGCGATTATATTGGAAGTGTTAGGACACCACCTATTATGGAAGAGCTGCCAAAGCCATGGTTTCCGCCTTATGAGCCGGAGTACAGGCCAATTCCTAAGAAGGAAATTGTCGTAATTGTTTTAGAATCCAATGGTGGAACCAAGTATCCTGATATTGAGCTTGAAAAGGGCAAAAAGCTGGACCTAGGTAAATATAGACCGGAAAGGCCTAACTTTATATTTGAAGGTTGGTATAAAGAATCAGACTTGATAAATAAGGTCGATACTGTAACAGTCAATGAGTCCATGACCCTCTATGCCAAATGGATACCTGATTCTAAGCCTGAAATATTGACAGACAAACATATATCCTTTATGGTGGGGAAAAATGATGGATTGTTCCATCCAAGGGCTGAGCTTACAAAGGCTGAAGTAATCACAATATTTTTTAGGCTCTTGGCAGATGATGTGAGGAAGGCAAACCTGACTAGGGAAAACTACTTCACAGATATCCCTAAGGGGGCTTGGTATGAAGTTGCTGCATCTACCATGGCCAAACTTAATATTGTTAAGGCGGATGAAAATGGAAAACTCAACGGGAATGAGCCAATAACCAGAGGGGACTTTGCCATAATTGCAGCTGCCTTTGTAAACCAAGAAAAGGACAAGGGGGTATTCTTCCAAGATATCCAAGGACACAGAGCCCAAGAGGCTATAGATACCATAAGTGCCTTAGGATGGATTGAAGGTTATTTGAGCGAATTTAGACCGGACGATACCCTAACAAGGGCCGAAGGGGCAACAATAGTAAACAGGATGCTGGGAAGGTTCCCGAAAAACCACTTGTCCCTTCTCCCTGATATGGTTGTTTTCCCGGACAATATGGATATTAGTGCTTGGTACTATTTGACAGTTCAAGAGGCTACAAATAGCCATGCTTATGAAAAAGACAAGGATGGCATATACGAAAAATGGACAAGCCTATTAGTAAATCCAAACTGGTTAGACTATGAGAGATAGGAAAATAAAAATTAAATAAGAATATCAAATAGTATAAGTTGCTTAAAAGGGGTCTTTTTGACTAGTACCATTGAGAGTTGGTATTAAGAAAAAGACCCTTGTTTTTTCCTCTAATCCTTATTAGTCTTTTTTAACCTTTGAACAAGTCTCTTAGATTCCAATTGTTAACTCAAACTTCGCAGTTAGAAAAGACTTATTCCCCTCCCCCGTCATTACAAGGACATTAGCCCGAAGCAATCCAAAGGTATTTCCTTGGAACCGGAATCCTTGGCTCGCAATGACGATGTGCGAAGAAAAATTTTTCAAAAAAACATTTGCATATTTATAAAAATGTGGTATGCTATTGAATTAAAGGAATTTGTTTTATAGCAATTATTAGACTTAAGGGGGCTAATTATGGAGATAAGAAAGTTTAACAAGATTTTAGTGGCTAATCGTGGAGAGATTGCCATTAGGGTCTTCAGGGCATGTAAAGAATTAGGGATAAGGTCTATTGCCATTTATTCAGAGCAGGACAAGACTTCCCTTTTTAGGACTAAGGCAGACGAATCTTACTTAATCGGGGCAAACAAGACGCCTGTTGAAGCCTATCTGGCAATGAATGATATTATACAGCTTGCCTTGAAAAAAGGTGTGGATGCAATCCATCCCGGCTATGGTTTCTTGGCTGAAAATGCAGAATTTGAAGAAAAGTGTAGGAAGAACGGCATAGTCTTCATTGGACCTTCTGCTGAATCTATGAGGGCTGTTGGGGATAAAATCCAAAGTAAGAAGGTTGCAAGGGCTGCAGGAGTTCCAACCATTGATGGGGTTGACCTAGCAATTCAAAATGAGGATGAAGCAAAAGAGATTGCTGAAAGGATTGGCTATCCTGTTATTCTAAAGGCATCTGCCGGCGGCGGCGGTCGTGGCATGAGGATTGTCAACAATGAAGATGAACTCCCAATGAACTATAGGGAGGCAAGGTCTGAGGCGAAAAAGGCCTTTGGCATTGATGATGTCTTCATTGAAAAGTATGTTGACTCACCAAAACATATTGAGGTCCAAGTACTCGGAGACAGGTATGGAAACATTGTTCACCTTTTGGAAAGGGACTGCTCTATCCAAAGAAGGCACCAAAAACTTATAGAGTTTGCCCCTTCCTTAATCTTAACCGACGAACAAAGGGAAACCATCTGTGCCGATGCTGTTAAAATTTGTAAGCATGTTGGCTATACCAATGCCGGAACAGTTGAATTTTTAGTTGACAAGGACGGCAACCATTACTTTATAGAAGTAAACACAAGAATTCAAGTCGAACACACCATCACTGAAGAAATCACAGGATATGACCTTGTTCAAAGTCAGATTTTAATTGCCCAAGGCTATCCTTTAAATTCTCCGGAAATTGGAATTTCCTCACAGGATGATATTAAGCCTAGAGGCTATGCTATCCAGTGCAGAATTACAACTGAAGACCCGGTAAACCAATTTGCTCCCGACACCGGAAGAATTGATGTCTACAGGACCGGCTCCGGTTTCGGTGTCCGTTTAGATGGTGGAAGTGGCTTTACAGGATCAGTTATCTCGCCTTATTACGATTCATTATTGGTGAAGATTACCTCTCATGGAAGGACCTTTCAAGATGCCATTAACAAGTCCATAAGGTCCATAAAAGAGTTAAAGGTTTCAGGTGTAAAAACCAACTCTGCCTTCCTAATCAATGTCCTAAATTCAGAAGATTTTAGACAGGGAAAGTGTAACACAAACTTCATTAAAGATAATCCTCAACTTTTTGACATTGTAAACAAGGGAGATAAGGAGCTGAAGATACTTCAATATATCGGAAATGTAATTGTAAATGAAAAGAAGGGTGCAAGCAAAAACTTTGATTATTTTGTTCCACCTGCCTATGACCTACCGGATAATTTAAGGGGGACCAAGCAAATCCTTGATGAGGAAGGGGTTGACGGTCTTATAGCATGGGTTAAGAAACAAGACAAGCTCCTCTTGACAGATACAGCCATGAGGGATGCCCACCAGTCCTTGTTTGCCACAAGAATGAGAACAGTGGATATGGTAAATATTGCCGCTGCTACAGCCCTTTATCAAGAGGACTTCTTCTCCTTAGAAATGTGGGGAGGGGCAACCTTTGATGTTGCCTACAGGTTCTTGCACGAGTCACCTTGGAAGAGGTTAAAGACATTAAGGAAAAGAATTCCTAATATACTCTTCCAAATGCTCTTGAGAGGGTCTAATGCAGTGGGGTATAAGAACATTCCGGACAATGTATTAAAGAAGTTCATCAAAGAGTCTTCCGACTATGGCATTGATGTCTTTAGAATCTTTGACTCACTAAACTGGCTGGATGCCATGAAGCTATCCATTGATGAGGTTAAAAATCATGGCAAGGTTGCCGAAGCTGCCATGTGCTATACCGGGGACATTTTGGATGAAAGAAGGGACAAGTATTCACTAAAATACTATGTAAAGCTTGCTAAGGAACTTGAAAAGGCAGGGGCTGATATAATTGGAATCAAAGACATGTCAGGACTCCTTAAGCCATTTGCTGCCTATAAGTTGATTAAGGCTCTTAAGGATGAAGTTTCAATCCCTGTCCACCTCCACACCCATGACTCAACAGGTAATGGCGTGGCAACAATCCTCATGGCTTCCGAAGCAGGGGTTGATATAGCAGACGGGGCAATAAGTTCCCTGTCAGGACTGACTTCGCAACCTTCAATCAACTCTGTAATCGCAGCCTTAGAAAATACACCTAGGGCGACAGGTATAAAGCTTGATAACTTAGAAAAAATTTCACAATACTATAAGGCTCTAAGGCCTATATATGCCCACTTGGAGTCAGACTTGAAGTCAACTACTACAGAAATATATAAGTATGAAATCCCCGGTGGTCAATACTCCAACCTTAAGCCACAGGTGGACAGTTTCGGACTTTCAGACAAGTTTGAAGAAGTTAAAGAGATGTATAAGTCAGTAAATGAAATGTTAGGAGATATAATCAAGGTTACGCCTTCGTCAAAGGTCGTTGGAGACCTGGCTATCTTTATGGTACAAAACTCCTTAACGCCTGAAAATATAGTTGAGAAAGGTGGAAACTTAACCTTCCCGGACTCATCGGTAACTTATTTTTTAGGCATGATGGGTCAGCCACAAGGAGGCTTTCCGAAAGCCCTGCAAGATGTGGTCCTTAAGGGTGAAGAGCCTATTACCGTTAGACCCGGTTCACTATTGCCCGACGAAGACTTTGAAGCAATCAGAGTCCACTTGAAAAACAAGTATGGCTATGAGCCAACTGAAAGGGAGAAATTGAGCTACTCAATGTATCCGAAGGTCTATGAAGACTTTAGAAAGTCCCTATATGACTACGGTGACCTTTCCCATATACCAAGTGATGTCTTCTTCCATGGTTTAGAAGAAGGAGAAACCAGAGAGGTTGAAATTGAGGACGGTAAGATATTGATAATAACCCTGTTGGAATATGGAAAAATTGAAAATGACGGATATCGAAAGCTATCCTTTGAAGTGAACGGCAACCGTAGAGATGTTAAAATTAAAGACGACAGCTACGGGTTAACACTTGGAGAGCTAGACACCACAAGGTATGCTGACCCTAACGAAGAGGGGGAAGTCGGAGCTTCAATCCCCGGAAATGTTGTAAAGGTCTTTGTAAAGGTAGGAGATGAAGTCAAGGAAGGTCAAAGTTTAATCCTTGTTGAAGCCATGAAGATGGAAACCAATGTGGTTGCAAAGAAGGATGGGATTGTAAAGGAAGTCTTGGCTGAAGAAGGAATGTCAGTAAAGGCTGGAGAGTTGTTATTGGTTATAAAGGATAAATAAGTTATACTTCTCGGTAAATTATATTGTTCTATGCCCTAAAAACTCTTGAATCTTTAAGGGAAATTTAAGCATATTTATATTGTAATTTACATTTTTGTTGTTTGATTTCTGTCATCGCGAGCGTGGCGTGGCGATCCAGTTTTAGTGTTTAACCACGACATTATTAAGTCCTCTGGATTGCTCCGTCGCTTACGCTCCTTATATAATATATTTGTGATAATCAAGGAGAACACATACTCCTTTTTAACCAAGTTTATACACATTAGTGTATAATATATTTATTAGATAGAGTGTCGCCGATCGCTCCTTGA
>JAAYNG010000090.1 GCA_012520935.1 Tissierellia bacterium
ATCTTTGCCTTAGCCTTAATCAGCATAAATTCCCTTCTTCCTTCCAAACTTTGAAAAACTCGAGCATCACATTAACAGGGGCGGATATCAGCCAAGCTTAGGGTTGACAACAAACCATCCATAGCTAAGGAATACAATAAAAAAGAACCGTCCCCAAACGACCGCTAGGAATTAAACTTATAGCCAACTCCCCAGACTGTTGATATCAAGTCTTCCCCTGTCGCCTTCCTCAACTTCTGCCTCAAGTGACTGATGTGAACAGTAATAGCATTATCTGACTCAAGATAATCCAGCCCCCAAACCTTCTCATAGAGCTTATCCCTTGAGAAAACCACATCCGGCTCCTTCATCATCTCTATTAAAATTAAATATTCCGTTTGAGTTAGGTTTAATAATTCATCTCCAGCCATGACCTCCATAGTTCTTGGGTTTACACTTAGCAACCTGTGTTCAAGATTTCCGGAATCTTTGGCAGCTTCCTTCCTCTTAAGGAGGACCTTGACCCTTGCCAAGAGCTCCCTCTTCTCAAAGGGCTTCACCATATAGTCGTCTGCCCCCAAGTCAAAGACCTCCAGCTTGTCATCAATGGCAGACTTGCCTGAAATAACAAGTATAGGTACAGAGGTTTTTTTCCTGACTTCCTTAATCAATTCTTCCCCGGTCTTGCCGGGTAACATCAGGTCCATTATAAGCAGGTCAAAGTCATCAGACTTTAAAAAAGAAGCCTCGGAACCGCTAAAGGCTTGGGTAACATGAAAATTCGCCTCCTCCAAAAAGTTTTTCAACAAATTGTTTATGTCTGCATCATCTTCAACAATAAGTATCCTTTCAGCCATCTTATCCCCCTTTTTTATGTAGGGGCGGTTAGTTACCACCCCTTCCTCTAAAAGCTAAAACCCTATTTAAACAAATATGGTCCGTAATATACTGCATTAAGTCCCAAGTATTCCTCTATCCTCAAGAGCTTATTATACTTGGCAACCCTGTCAGTCCTTGCAGGTGCCCCCGTCTTAATTTGTCCGGTGTTCATGGCCACAGCCAAGTCTGCAATGGTTGTATCTTCCGTTTCCCCTGACCTGTGGGAGATAACAGATGTATAGCCTGCCCTTGTGGCGGTCTTTATAGTCTTTAAAGTTTCAGTTAAGGTCCCAATTTGGTTTAGCTTAATAAGGATTGAATTCCCAACTCCCTTTTCAATCCCCTCTTCAAGCTTTTCAAAATTAGTAACAAACAAGTCGTCCCCCACAATTTGAATCTTGTCGGAAAGCCTGTCGGTCATAATCTTCCAACCGGCCCAGTCGTTCTCGTCCAAGCCATCTTCTATGGACTTAATTGGATACCTGCCAATCAGTCCTTCATAATAGTCAACCAATTCTTCAACAGTGAACTCTCTTCCTTCGCCAGCCAAGTTGTACTTGCCGGTCTCCTTATTATAGAATTCAGAAGCAGCCACATCAAGGGCTAGGACAATCCTGTCCTCATATCCGGCCTTCTCAATGGCCTCCATGATCAACTTCAAGGCCTCTTCATTTGACCCAAGGTTTGGAGCAAATCCGCCTTCGTCCCCCACAGAAGTAGATAACCCCCTGTCCTTAAGGACCTTCTTCAGTGAGTGGTAAATTTCAACACCTGCCCTTAAGGCCTCCTTGAAGCTGTCAAAGCCTGTGGGCATAATCATAAACTCTTGAATATCCACATTATTGTCAGCATGGGCCCCACCATTTAAAATATTCATCATAGGGACAGGCAGAGTGTTTGCTGCTATCCCACCAATATATTCAAATAATTCCAACCTCAACTCATTAGCTGCCGCCCTTGCACAGGCAAGAGAAACACTTAACAGGGCATTGGCACCAAGTTTTCCCTTGTTTGGAGTCCCGTCCATCTCAATCAAAAAACCGTCAATATGAGATTGGTCCACAACATCCATTCTATTGTTAATTAAAGCAGGCCCGATTATCTCATTTACATTAAGGCAGGCATTCATAACGCCCTTGCCCATGTACCTCTCGTCCCCGTCCCTCAACTCAACAGCCTCGTATTCGCCGGTGGAAGCCCCCGAAGGAACAATCGCCCTGCCGTACCCCCCACCAACTGACCAAACCTCAGTTTCAATGGTCGGGTTCCCCCTTGAATCCAAAACTTCCTTAGCATAAACATCAATAATTTCGCTCATACTATCCTCCTATCAAACTTATTCCACGCATTTCTGCAGGTTTTTCCAAGCCCATTAGCTCCAAAATTGTTGGAGCAATATCAGAGAGTGAACCATTTTTCAGGTCAAACTTCTTGCCGATTATAGAAAAGATAACCCTGTTTGTAGTGTGTTGAGTAGACGGTGAACCGTCTTCATTTATCATATATTCAGCATTGCCATGGTCTGCTGTCAAAAGGACAAGACCGTTCTTTTTCTTGCTTTCATCCACAATCCTTTTCACACAAAAGTCCACAGCCTCAATAGCCCTCACAGCTGCCCCGTAGTCCCCGGTATGGCCAACCATGTCAGGATTTGCATAGTTAGCAACAATTAAATCATAGTCCTTATTATGAATAATATTCAAAAGTTCATAGGTAAGCTCATAGGCCGACATCTGAGGCTTCAAGTCATAAGTCCTCACCTTGGGCGAAGGGATTAAAATCCGGTCCTCCCCCTTAAATGGCCCCTCTCTTCCACCATTGAAGAAAAAGGTCACATGGGCATACTTTTCAGTTTCAGCAATCTTTAAAATCTTCTTATCATTTAAACTCAAATATTCAGCCAAGGTCATGGACACTTGGGTCTTTGGATAGGCCCAGTTTGCCTTTTCAATAGTTGGGTCATATTCAGTCATGCCAACAAAATCAAGATTTAACTTTTCCCTATCGAAGCCAAGGAAGTTGTCATCTACCAGGGCATGGGTGAGTTCCCTGGCCCTATCAGGTCGGAAATTGAAAAAAACAACTGAGTCCCCATCTTCAATGGTCCCGTCCTTATCCAAGAGAACAGGCTGGATAAACTCATCTGTAGTTCCTTGCTCATGTTGGCTACCCACTGAAGCAGAGGCAATATCACCTAAAACACCAATGCCCTTAGTCAAGGCATCATAGGCTATTTGGACCCTGTCCCACCTGTTGTCCCTGTCCATGGCATAATACCTCCCCATTACAGTGGCAATCTTGCCAACCCCCTCTGCCTTTAGAAAATCATCTAACTCTTCCAAGTCTACAATGGAGGCATCTATCGCTACATCACGGCCATCGGTAAAGGCATGGATATAGACCTTTTCAAGTCCCAGCTTCTTAGCCATCTTAACCAGAGCCATCAAGTGGTTCATATGAGAGTGAACACCACCCTTAGACGCAAGTCCCATAAAGTGGAGCTTCTTGCCGGACTCCTTAGCCCCCCTCATAAGATTTAATAATGTCTCATTTTCATAAATGCGACCGGAATCTATCTCATCATTGATCATAGGAAGGTCCTGGAGTACAACCCTGCCGGCCCCGATGTTGAGGTGACCGACTTCAGAATTCCCCATCTGGCCCTCCGGCAGTCCTACCTTTAGACCCGATGCATGTAAAAGGGAGTAGCCCCACTCCTTCAAGTAAAAGTCAATATTCGGTTTTCTTGCATTTTCAATGGCATTTCCCGGATACTTTAAGCCATAGCCAAAGCCATCCAGTATCACCAATACCACAGGTTTCCTAATCTCTACCATATCTCATAATCTCCGTAAATTCATCTAGCTTTAGGCTGGCACCACCAACAAGGACACCGTCAACATTTTCAAGCTTAGAAATATCTCCAATATTCTTTCCGTTGACACTGCCACCATAAATGATCCTGGTCTTCTTGCCAAAGCCCGGGTATAGTCTTTCCACCTCTCCCCTTATGAACTTTGCCATAGACTCAGCATCCTCCGGAGTGGCAGACATCCCGGTCCCTATGGCCCAGACAGGCTCATAGGCTATAATAAGACCTTCGATAGACTCAACCCCGTCAAGGGCAGTCACAAGCTGACCCTTTACAGTCGCCTCTGCCAGTCCATCCTTCCTCTGACCAAGATGTTCTCCAAGGCAGAGAACAGGGGTGACCCTACTCTTCATCACAGCCTTTAACTTTGAATTTATAAGGACATCATCCTCTAAGAAGACAGTCCTCCTCTCGGAGTGTCCAATAAGACTATGACTTATGCCCATATCTTCCAACATTCCTATTGAAATTTCTCCGGTATAGGCACCCTTTTCCTCAAAGTAAAGATTTTGAGCCCCAACACCTAGCCTGTTCACAGAATCCTTCACAGTCTTAAGCATCAGACCAGGAGGGAATAGAACAACTTCCACCCCATCCTCATAAGCCTTATCCAAGGCCTTAGCAAATTCTCCGGCTTGGCTTTCCAGTAAATTCATCTTCCAATTGCCGCCAATAAATTTTTTCATCACATCTCCTCAATCGCTTTAATTCCAGGCAGGTCCTTACCCTCCAATAATTCTAAAGAGGCCCCGCCCCCAGTAGATACATGGGTCATCCTTCCTTCCAATCCAAACTTTTCAGCAGCCGCAGCAGAGTCCCCTCCACCAACAACAGAAAGTGGGGCGTCAGCAACAGCTTCGCCAACCTTCTTAGTCCCTTCTGCAAATTGGTCCTTCTCAAAAACCCCCATAGGACCATTCCAGATTACAGTCTTTGAACCCCTTATAACATCAGAGAACAACTCAATAGTCTTATTCCCGATGTCTAGGCCCATCATGTTTGCAGGGATTTCATCATAGTCAACCGTCTTTGTGTCTGTACTGTCTATACTGTCTGCAACCACTAAATCTATAGGTAAATATATGCCAATTCCAAGCTCATCAGCCTTGTCCAAGCAAGACTTGGCAAAGTCAATCTTATCCTCTTCCAGCAGGGACTTGCCAACCTCTACTCCCTTAGACTTTAAGAAGGTAAAGGCCATCCCTCCACCAATAACTAAATTATCCACCTTGGGAAGTAGGTTTTCGATTATAGAAATCTTACCGGAAACCTTGGACCCACCCATTATAACAGTGAAGGGCCTATCCGGCTCCCTTAAAGCCTCTTGGAAGAATTTTACTTCCTTTTCAACCAGTAGGCCAATGGCAGAAGGTAGAAGGCTTGCCACCCCCACATTGGAGCTGTGTGCCCTGTGGCAGGTCCCAAAGGCATCGTTTACAAAAATCTCTCCCAGCCTGGCCAGGTCCTTAGAGAATTCAGGAACATTTTTTTCCTCTTCCTCCCTAAACCTTGTATTTTCAATCATCATAACCTCACCAGCCTTTAAAGCTTCGCCGGCTTTAATGACTTCCTCGTCAACAACTTTTTTAGAAGGTACAAACTTTATATCCTTCTTCATAAGTTCAGACATCTTTTCAGCCACAGGCTTTAAAGAAAGTTTCTCATCATAAGCCTTGGGTCTGCCCAAGTGGGACATTAAGACCACTGACCCGCCCCTGTTAAGGATGTATTCAACTGTAGGTATACTTGCCTCAATCCTCGTTGCATCAGCAACCTCACACTTGTCATTCAAAGGAACATTCAGGTCCAGCCTGACCAAGACCCTCCTGTTTTTAAAATCAAAGTCTTTTAAAGTTTTCTTCATTTTCTCTCCCCTTTTACTTCAATATGTATTTATTTTTCACCCATTAATGTGAAGAACTGTAGGGGCGGATATTATCCGCCTGTTCATCTGAAAGGCTAAGATTACTTTTATAATGTACGGGAGGATGGTATCCTCCCCTACTTTCCTTGACCATTTCTTATAAAAATCTATCCCTTTTTAGAAACCAAACTCACTAAATCTATAACCCTTTGAGAATAACCCCACTCATTGTCATACCAAGCAACAACCTTAACCATCCTGTCCCCCATTGCCATAGTCAAACCGGCATCAACAATAGATGACCTGTCATCACCAATGTAGTCGGAAGAAACCAGCGGGTCTGTTTCAAAGCCAAGAATACCCTTTAATTCTCCCTCGCTTGCCTTCTTCAAGGCAGCATTTACCGATTCAGCAGTGACATCCTTCTGGGTTTCAAAAACAACATCAACAATAGAAACAGTAACCACAGGTACCCTTAAAGCATAGCCATTTAACTTACCCTTTAATTCAGGAATAACATTAGCAACAGCCTTGGCCGCACCGGTTGTAGTAGGAATGATATTTTGACCGGCAGTTCTAGCCCTTCTCATGTCCTTATGTCTCTTATCAAGAATCATTTGGTCGTTAGTATAAGCATGGACAGTGGTCATTAAACCCCTTTCAATGCCGAACTCTTCTAAAACAACCTTAGCAACAGGAGCAAGGCAGTTAGTAGTACAAGAAGCATTGGAAATAATGTGGTGCTTGCTCGGGTCATAGTCTTTTTCATTAACGCCAACTACGAAGCTGGCATCCTCATCCTTGCCGGGAGCAGTTAAAATAACCTTCTTAGCCCCACCATCAATGTGTTTTTGCAGGTCTTTCTTTTCCCTAAAGGCGCCGGTTGAGTCCACTACAATCTCAACACCCATTTCCTTCCAAGGAATTTCAGCAGGGTCTCTAAAGCCGGTTACCCTCACCTTCTTCCCATTAATAACAAGGCCTTCTTCATAAGTTTCAACAGTTCCCTTAAATTCTCTATAAGTAGAGTCGTATTGGAACAACATCCTTAAAGTTTCCATGTCACCGGAAGCATTGATAGCCACTAGGTCAAAATCTTTCACACCATCTTCAAAATACTGTCTAACAAAATTCCTGCCAATCCTACCAAAACCAGATACTCCAACTTTCATTCAATCTCCTCCTCATATTTATAATTCCACAATCATTATATACCATATTCTATAAAAAATAAAGCATTCTCAAGATAGATATTATAGTATTCACTTGAATTTGATTAATAGTTAATATTTCCTAGACATTGTGAGCTTTAATATCAAGGTATGGGCGATGGGTCATCCCCCCAGGGAGAAATAGCGAAACGAAGCAAGAGTAGAGGCGATTACTAATCGCCCGTTCATTATAAATGCTGCAATCCAAAAAAATGAAAAAGCCGAAGTCAAACTTCGGCAAACGTCCCGGAAAGGAGTCGAACCTTCGGCGTTCCGCTTAGGAGGCGGACCCTCTATCCTGCTGAGGTACCGGGACACTCTTTAAATTATATATTTCTAAGAGAAAAAAGTCAAGAACTTTTATTTATTACTAAACTTTTCATAACCATTCCATTAGCCAAGTGCTTCCTATTAGAATTTAACTTTGTTGGCGACTCCAGCACAATATCATCCAAAAGGAAAATTAAAGTCCCTTCATCCTTCTCTTGAAAGTCAACAAAAGAATTTAAAGAATAGTAACCAAAGGATGCATCTCCTCCGATTGGGTTGACCCTAGCCTTAAAAGGTACAAGAACATCACCATCCATAGGAATCGGCATAAGGTTTCTCACATTGAGCATATCCCCGTACCTGTGCTTCAAGGCATTATAGTCCAAGAAATAATACCTCATTATCCTGTTTAAGTAAGCCTTTGATTTAATCTCAACAAGGTCCCTCCTGCCCCCATCAAAAACCAAAGTCACATCTCCCAAGCCGTCTTCATATATAGGCAAGAAAGCCCTCAAGTTTCTATAAGTCATTTTACCTCCTATTATTATCTATAGATTGAGCCCACATCTGATTTAATCAAATTATAACATTATGTTCAGCAAAAATCAATACATATGTTCTTTTTATCTCTCAAGCCTTGATTTAACATAAGTCGACCTTTTACTAAAAAAATAAAACTTGCTATTATTGCCCTGCTGCTTTCCCTCATCCCACAATAGCGAACCCAATTGTAGGGGAATATACCATCCTCCCCTAGGGTGAATAGCAATGTTCATTGTTCAAAAAAATAAGAAAGGAGAAAAATATGTATCAACTATTAACCGAAGCAAAAAATGGCAAGGAAGAAGCCATAGAAGAGCTGATAGGAAAATTCAACCCTCTGATAATCTCTTCAATCAGAAGGTACAACAACAGGATTTACCTCTTGGACGACCTAGTCCAAGAAGGCAGGGAAGAAATCATTAGGGCCATAGGGGACTATGACATGGAAAAGGGGGTCCACTTCCCCGCCTTCCTCCAGTCAAGACTCAAATACTTTTATATGAATAAGGAAAGGAAGGACAGGAACATGGAAGTACAGACAGAAGACATAGACACCATGGCAGAACTTATCCCCTTTGACTCCAACATTCAGGAAGACTTTGAAAAAAAGCTGGTCATCGCCCATCTCATGAACGAAATTGACAAGCTCCCACCTGTAGAAAGAAGAATAATATATCTTTACTACTTCCACAACTATAGGTATGACAAAATAGCTGACCTCTTAGGAATAAAGACTCAGTCGGTGATTAACGGCAAGCACAGGGCAATAAAAAAATTAAGGAAGGAGATTTTATTATAATGGAGATAATTAAAAAGCACATCGCCTACAACCACTCAAGAAGGTATGGAAGGGTCCGATATATCGTAATCCACGACACGGGCAACACAAGAAAGGGGGCAGGTGCCCTCAACCACTTCCTATACTTCAACGGGGGGAACAGGAGGTCCTCAGCCCATTATTTTGTAGACGATAAGATGATTATTGAAACTGTACCCATAAACCGAGCAGCATGGCATGTGGGCGATGGCAGGGGTAAGTATGGGATAAGGAATGATAATTCTATAGGGATAGAGATTTGCGTAAACCAAGACTCGGACTATAGGGTCGCCTTTGAAAAAACTGTAGACCTCACCAAGTATTTAATGAAGAAACTTGGAATACCCAAAGAAAGAGTGGTAAGACACTACGATGCATCAAGGAAGATATGCCCAAGGTCCGTGTCGGCCGATGGTTGGGCCTTGTGGGAGGAATTTAAAAAGCTCCTATAGTCAAGCCCGACTTATCATAAGTCCAACTTCTAAAAATAATATGAGTATCTTTTCTCAAAATCCCCTATATATTAGGTGAGGGGGTGAGAAAATGGCAAAGCAAGTGGAAAGAGTAGCTTTAAGGATGGAGTTTGACCTGGGAGAAGTCAACGGCAGGAAGAAAATCCAATCCAAAACAATCTCCAGCATCAAAAAAGATGCAACAGACCAAGGACTGTATGGCCTAGCAACATCACTACACAGTCTACAAACAAATCCGCTTCATAGTGTAAAGCGAGTAGAAACAGCAGTATTAACTGCCTAGTAGAAGGGAGGAGAAAGAATGGACCAAGTATTAGAACTGAAGTTCAAGTCCGAGTCAGGGAAAGTTATCACAATATCCCTTGATTCACCAAGAGAAGACTTGACAGACACCGGAGTCAAGGAAACCATGACTGGCATAGTAGGACAAAATGCCCTTGTTGCACCAAATGACGAAGCAGTCGTTGGAATCGACTCAGCAAGAATTGTTACTAAGACAATTCAAGAATTCCTGGTAGCCTAATGGAAGAGGTAACCAGCCTTATTGCAAATTTAGGCTTTCCAATAGTAATGACGGTCTTCCTGCTCACAAGAGTTGAGAAAAAGTTAGATGCCCTCACAGAGTCAATAGCAAGCCTAACAATGGCAATAAAGGAAAGAATGTAAAAGAAAAACGCATCCGATAAAAAGGGTGCGTTTTTTTATACTACAAATCCATAAACATATCCCTGTGTTCCTTGGTCCAGCCAAAAGCTCCACCTGTATGGATATATAGAATATTCTTATACTTTGAAAAATCTCCCCTTTCAATCCTATCCACCATCCCGATAAAGGCCTTGCCGGTGTAGCAAGGGTCAAGGATTATCCCTTCCTTCCGAGCCACATCCCCGATAAGTTCCAACTCGCCGGAGGTGGTCTTCCCATATCCCAAACCGACATATTCATCATCAATCCAAATCTTAGACCGGTCGAGCCTTTCCATCCCCATATCCCCTAAAATTTTTCCAATCTTTCCAACAAAAACCTCACTCTCACTGGAAACAGAAAAACCACAGATATCCACATCCCTCTTGGCTTCAGCCATACCATAGAAAAGACCGGCATAGGTCCCTCCGGAACCGACAGCCAGACAAATCAAGTCAAAGGTCACATTTTCCTCTTCCCACTGAATTATTTCCCCGGCCTCTTCGACATAGCCAAGAGAGCCTGTCGCATTAGAAGCTCCAATAGGAATAAAGTAAGGAGTCCTACCCTCAGACTTGAACTTCTCACCCAATTCGTCACCATAAGCCTTCATATCACTGTCGCCTATGAAGTGGATATGACCACCTAAAAGAGCGTTTAAAAATAAGTTTCCCTCGTAGGATTCCGGCTTGTCAGCAGACAAGACAAGATGGCATTCCAAGCCCAGCTTGGCACAGGCAGCAGCAGTTGCCCGGCAGTGGTTAGACTGGATAGCCCCAAAGGTAACAATAACATCAGCACCGAGCTTCTTCGCCTCAGAAAGAGAATACTCCAGCTTCCTAATCTTGTTTCCGGAAAGCTCAAGACCGGTCATGTCGTCCCGTTTCACATACAAATTAACACCAAGCTCCTCAGATAAAAGCTTCAGTTTTTCAATTCTGCTAGGAAGATTAGCAAGTTTTAATTTCATAAAATCACCTCTTATTGTCCATGAAGTTTCTCAAAGTCATCAAGGAGTTCCTCATTTAAGTTGGCATAAATTGAGTTTGACCTCTCCCTTGGTCTGGGAAGGTCCACCTCAACCTCCTTGAAAATACTCCCCTTATCCTTACTCATCATTATAATCCTATCCCCAAGGTAGATTGCCTCGTCCACACTGTGGGTAATAAAGACAATAGTTTTCTTATGACTTTCCCAAATCCTCAAAAGTTCCCTTTGTAGCTGAATTCTAGTATGGGCATCCAAGGCACCGAAAGGCTCATCCATAAGGATAACCTCAGGATTATTTGCCAAAGACCTGGCAATTGCAACCCTTTGTTGCATTCCTCCGGAAAGTTCGCTCGGGTAAGCATAGGCAAAGTCCGTCAAGTTAATCATATCCAAATGCTCGTCTATTATCTCATCCTTTTCTTTCTTACCCATATTTTTAAATTTTAGTCCAAGACCTATATTATCCCTCACATTTAACCAAGGCATAAGGGAATAGCTTTGAAAAACCATGCCCCTCTCCATGCCTGTCCCCCTTAGTGGCTTGTTCCTAAAAAGGACCTCACCCATTTGAAAGTCTTCCAAGCCTGCAAGAATCCTAAGAAGTGTAGATTTCCCGCAACCGGAAGGACCAATAATGCATAAGAACTCATTTTCCCTTATCTTAAGACTAAAGTCTTCAATAACCTTAAGGTCCTTTCTGTTCTTATCAGTCGATTCATAGGTCTTATCTATGTTTTTTATATCAAAAATTATATTACTCATCATATCACCTTACATCTTTTCCCCAAGAGAACTTCTTATTTATTAGGAGTCTAAACATACCGTCGAAACATGCACCGATAAAGCCAATACAAATGATACCCGTAACAACAACATCCATTCTGGATAATTCCCTTGCGTGGGATATCATATAACCAAGCCCCGTCATGGAGCCGGGTAGCATTTCAGCAGCAACCAGAGCTGCCCATGCGGAAGTCAAACCTGCTCTAAGCCCGCTCATAATTGAAGGTCCCGCCGCAGGAATCAAAACATCAAAAAATATATTCTTTTTTGATGCCCCCAAAACCTCAGCGGACTCAATCAAGACCCTCCTAACACCGGTTACCCCATCCAAAGTCCCCAACCAAATAGGGAAGAATGAACCTATAGCTATTATAGAAAGCATTGAAAACTTAAAGTTATCCAGCTTGGCAAAAATAGGACCGTAGTCTAAATTCGTAATCCTTGCCAAAGACATGATACCAAACCAACCTAGTACAATTGGTTGCCATGAAATAGAAGGAACAGGTTTGAAAATATTAATAAAATTCTCAAATAAGGCACGAACCGGTCTAAAATACCCCATTAACAAACCTAAGGGTAGGGCTATTAAAGCCGCAAAGGAATAGCCCAAAAATACCCTCATCAAAGAATATCCGATATTCATTGGGATTGTACCAATTCCTATAATATCATTAAAGAAATTTATAAAGTTTTCTAAAACCCTGTCAACTGTGGGTATTATAGCATTATTGTTAATCCTTAGGGCAGTAGTCTGCCAGAATATTAAAAATAAAACCGGCAAGACAAATGGTAAGATATAATCAAAAACATTATTCTTCTTTTTCATAATAAATCAGGGCTTTCCACTAAATTCAGAAAGCCCCTTACCTCCTTAAAATCTTTAATAATCCTCACCAAAGAACTTAAAATCAAACACTAAATCTAAAACTTCCTCAGGAGTCTTGTCCTTTAATCTGCCGGTAAACTTACCCATGTCATTCATAGCAAGTACATAAGTATTCATTCCATGAATAAAGTTTTCATTTACTGAAGTAGAATAAGTCGTATCGTTTTCCATTAATACAGCCTTATCCAAACCCATAAATTCACTTAAAAGGTCGGCAGTTTCCTCTCTGTAGTTTTGAGCATAATCATGAACATAAGTTGCCACTTCTGCCAAAGCTTGAACAACTTCAGGATGTTCGTCAATCAAATCTTGCCTGCAGTTGAAAGTACAGCAAGGGAAGTCTTTCCATTTTCCGCCCGGAAGGTCATCTAACTTAGCAATAATCTTTCCAATGTCTTGAGCTTCTGCATTTTGTGGATGTGGAACCGGACCTGCCCACAGTTCAACTTGACCGGATGATAGGCTCGGAATTAGGTTGCTTAGTCCCTTTAAGTCTGACATCAAAACATCAGCATTGTAATCAGCAGCATCACCGGAAACTGTAATGTCGGCTTCCTTTAGAGCATACTCAAGAACAATTCTTGGGCTTGAAACAGGTGAGTGATACCCTGCCATAATAGGCTCCGGATTAGACTTTGCGTATTCGATTAATTCTTCAAAAGTGTTGTATGGAGCATTCTTTGCAGCAACAATCGAAACTCCACCGCTTTGAACAGGACCTAAAATTTTAATATCAGCACCTGAATCATATCCTGACATTACAGCAGTTGAAGAACAGAATACTGCATCCAAGTTATCTTGGCTCATCAAAGTAACAGCATCCGCACCACTTGAAGTAACAATAAAGTCAAATATTGCTAACCTCTTGCCGTCTTTAACCAATTCCATTTGAGAATCTCCAATCGGAATAAGTCTTGTTGATTGATTTTCAAATAATTCTGGAGCTACAAAGCTCAATTGCGACATGCCGGTATGTAGCTCATTACCCCATCCAAAGATTAAATGAGGGACTTCCCCGCTAACCTCTTCAGTAGTTTCTGTTGTTTCTGTTGTTTCCGTGCTTGTTTCAGTAGTAGTTTCAGTAGTTGTAGTGCTGTTTCCACAAGCAGATAGAACAACTATAGTTAATACTAACAATAAAGCAAGTAATTTCCTTTTTAGCATCTCTTTTCCTCCTTAAATTATAAATAAACTACCGCTCTATGTTATCACATAGAAAGAATTTTTTAAAATAATAAATATCTATGAATGCAGCGGTTCTTTTAAAAAATATACTATATGTAAAAAGAGGAATGAAGATGTAAGAATTATTTCCATTGAAAACCATCTGGATTGCCAAGCTGCACTCCCGATGACGAGAGGGTGTGCCGTCATTGCAAGGAGCCGAGCGATGCGGCAATCCAGTTTCCGCAAAGCTCCCAAATATTAATCAATAAAAAAGGGAGCCTTCAAGCCCCCTTAAAATCTAAACTACGGATTTACCCTTCCCTGTTTAAAAGAATCATATAGCATCTTGGCAATCCCTAAAGAACTAACCTTGGAATTTTCCTCAGCCAGAGTTTCCAGATACATGTCTTCAAAAATCCTAGTCCCATTTGACTTCTCAACAAAGGAATTTTCAGGAACAGTCTTTTTCATTTCCTTATACATAATAGAAAGGAAAATCGCCTCAAAGTCTTGGCAGGCTTTTTTTAGAGCCTTGTCTTCCTTTTCAGTGAGTTCATTAACCTTTTTGATGTTCGGACGGTTGGTAATATTCTCCAGCCCTCTTGCATTATCAATTGCCCCTGCACCTGTAACCATATTAACAGGCATAACAGCATCAACCCTATAATCCATAATAACTACCTCTTAAGTCCGTTGGCTGTTTGAAGCATCTCATCAGAAGTAGTAATCGCCTTGGAATTTATCTCATAGGCCCTTTGGGCAGTAATCATCCTAACCATCTCATCAACAATTTGAACATTACTCATTTCAAGGTAGTTCTGCAAAACAGAAGTAGTAGAATTTGCCTCAGTCAAGGCAACAGGCCCACCGGAGTTAATAGTCCTTGCATACAGGTTCCTCCCCCTAGCCTCCAAAGCTTGAGGATTAGGGAAACGAACAAGCTTTAATGAAGTAATTTCATCCATCTGGTCAGTACCGGTAATTTTTTGAGAAATTCTACCATCCAAGGAAAATACTAAATCCCCAACAGAAGGGTCAAAATTAATCCTATCACCATTTGCAGATAGAACATAGTTCCCATCACTTGTCACCAAGTTGGCAGTCCCATCATCCAGCATAGAGAGCTTAAAAGACCCATCACGGGTGTAGACTTCCTCGCCCCTCCTGTCTGAAATACAGAAAAAACCTTCCCCTTGCAAAGCAAGGTCCGTTGGGCTACCGGAATCTATAAAAGAATAAGTAGAAAAGTCCCTCTTAGTTGCCACAGGTTGAGTACCATGACCCACCTCTAAATTAACAGGCCTCTTCCTCTCGTCAAGTTGGTTCATCCTTCTAATATTAGCATAAAACAGGTCTTGGAATTCAGCCCTGTTCCTCTTATAAGCCGTAGTATTAACATTCGACAAGTTGTGTGAAATCGTGTCTATATTAAACTGCTGTGCCTTCATACCGGTTGCCGCTGTCCACATTGATCTCATATATTTATCCCCCTTATATACTTACTAGCCGATACTTGCCAGCTGAGTAGCAGCCTTTTCAAGCATCTCGTCCGAAGTCCTTACCATCCTTTGGTTGGTGTCATAATCCCTTTGAAGAGTAATCATCTCAACCATGGAGTCAATAGCGTTCACATTAGAGCTTTCCAAATATCCCTGGATAATCTCACCAGTGTAAGGAATCTCAAAGGCCACTTCCCTTCCATCCGGACTTTCATCCCATCTTTCAACCATCTTAAAAAGGTTTTCTCCAAACTTCCTTAACATTTCCCTATTTTGTATATCAACCACATCAAGGGTCGCAATTTCTTCATCATTATATAGAAGTCTGCCATCATCAGCAAGAACAAGGTTCTCTTGAGAATATTCAGGTGGGATACTAATCGGACTTCCACCGCCCAGCACAAGCCTGCCTTGCAGGTCCTTAAGTTGACCATTGGAAACCCCAAAAGACCCGTTCCTTGTATAGAAAACATCACCGGTACTAGGCTCCATTACCTTGAAGAAACCACCGGCAGATAGGGCAAAGTCCAAAGGATTTTCCGTATGGATAAAATTACCCATTGAATAGTCAGTCACCACCTTCTGGAAGCGGACACCCCTACTCATGGTCCCGATAACAAAAGGCAAAGGGTTCATGACAGCCCCCTGAATAACAGCCTCCACCTCCCCGCCTTGCACTTGGATTCTCTGGCCGGAAGCATCTAAAAGGTAGTTTTCATAGTCATACCTCTTGCCCCTGCCGTCATTGTAGAAGGTCTTTAAATAACCCTCCTCGTCCGGAGCAACCCTAATATCCTTCACATGGGAAATCCCCCTCTTGGTCTCCATTTGGAAGAAACCGTCACGGGTACTGGCAACATAAGCCCCCTCTTCCTGTCTGAACCTAAAGCCCCCATCGGGAAGCCTGTTGTTCCTCTCTGGAATCCTTGACTTCTTAGCCAATAGCTTCTCAGGAAAAGACTCATGAACAGACATATCCTTCTTATAACCAGTAGTATTAACATTGGCCAAATTGTTGGTTAAAACATCCATCCTCCGTTGGTTAGCCACCATGGAAGTCGCCCCTATGTATAAAGCCCTATTCATAACTTCACCTCTCTTATTTATACAAAACCCAATAGGGAGAACACTGTCCCCCAAGTTCAAATTCTTTAAAATTATATCAACTGCTATAAGATATACTTGTGTTGTGCAATACTCACTGTAGGGGTGGTTAATAACCGCCCCAACAACTTAAAGGCTATAAACAAATTTTCGTAGCAATCCAGAGCCACAAAGTCCTGCCTCAAACAATACTTTTATTACTTTAATCTAACTTATATCTTTATTCTATAAAATTAAATATTACTAACTATCTTGAATACCCACTGGATCGCCACGCTAACGCTCGCGATGACGAGGGGGAATGACTCGCGATGACAAAGTGTTGTGTCATTGCGAGGGAGTGACAACGACCGCGGCAATCCAGGCCCACGAAGCCCTGCCCAAACATATTATACACTTCCATCTATTTGTCTATCGGCTAAAATAAACCATACTTTAGAAAAATTTTTATTTAATGAAGGGGCGATGGGTCATTACCCCTACTTGTCAAAATTTCCAATCCACTCCAAGGACTTTCCCGTGCCTTTAGCAACACATGAAACAGGGTCGTCAGCCACAATGGCATTGATACCTGTCTTCCTGCTAATCAACCTGTCAAAGCCCCTTAAAAGTGCCCCGCCACCGGTCAAGTAAACACCCTTGTTGGAAATATCCGAAGCCAGCTCAGGAGGAGTCCTCTCTAGGACCTGTTGAACAGCATCTGTAATCTCTTGAATAGGGTCAGACAGGGCATCTAACATGTCATCAGAAGTAACCTCCACAGTCTTTGGAAGACCGGTAAGGAGGTTCCTCCCCCTAATCTCAGTGACCAAAACCTTTTCAAGGGGATAAACACAGCCGGCATCAACCTTCAAGTTCTCCGCAGACACATCCCCTATCATCATATTATATTTCTTCCTAATATACTTAACAATAGCCTCGTTGCACTCGTCCCCGGCAGTCTTAATGGACTTGGAAACAACTATTCCACCAAGGGAGATAACCGCAACATCTGTAGTCCCGCCGCCAATGTCTATGACCATGTTCCCGCTTGCCTCTGTAATGTCAATCCCGGCACCGATGGCAGCAGCAATAGGCTCTTCTATAAGGGAAGTCTTGACAGCACCGGCATTGCCACATGCTTCAATAACAGCCCTCTTCTCAACTTCAGTAACCCCACTGGGAACACAAATGACAATCCTCGGCTTTAAGAAATTTCCACCAATTGCCTTCTTTATAAAGTATTTTAACATTCTTTCAGTGATTAAATAGTCAGAAATAACCCCGTCCCTCAAGGGTCTCATGGCAATTATATTGCCCGGAGTCCTGCCAAGCATCTTCTTTGCATCTTCACCAACAGCCAAGAAGCTGTTAGTATCCCTGTCAATCGCCACAACAGCAGGCTCTTGAATAACAATACCCTTACCCTTAACATATACCAAAACACTTGCAGTGCCCAAATCTATACCAATATCAGCCCTTAAAGCGCACATAAAAAATACCTCCGAATTTATCTTTTCTACATTATATCAGATATGTATAATAAATGCATTATTTTTTTATAATATAAACGAAAGATTAACCCCGGACACAGAGCGATGACCCATCCCCGCACATCCAAAGACCACAATCTAAATCCTCTTGCAATTTTTTTAACTTTCAAGTAAACTAATACCAGAGGTGACGACATGGAATACCTAATCCAAAAAACCATAGACAAGTTAAAATCATATATAATAGAAGAAATCCCCGAGGTGGACCCAAAAAGTATAGACGATGAAATCATCTTTATTTTAGAACTAAAGGACGAAAAATATTACACAATCATTCAAAACTTGAAGGCAGAAAAAAATAAGGGCATCAACGAAGAAGAAAGAAATATCCTCACAGCCATAGACGATGCCCATGTGTCTGCCTACAGGTTGATAGGTGGGTCTGACAATGAAATCAAGCTATATGACGAACTCACAAAAGAAATCTACAGGTTGGAAAACCGGCAAGTGGACAGTATGAAAAA
>JAAYNG010000013.1 GCA_012520935.1 Tissierellia bacterium
TAAAGGTCCAGTAACACTTTTTCTGTCGACAGTACCATATATTTCAATTGGATCAACCTTTTTCTCGATTGCCCCTTTATTGAGTCTCTTTTTAAAGTCAACCATACTTTTATTCCTCCACATTTTCAATCGTGCATTATTTACCATTCGTCGAATTCTAACTCAATTCAATCTCTCCGTTATAGTAAGGATCGATTATGTCGTTCATTTGTAATGAGCAATGAAATTATTCAATCCATTCTTCCGGTATCAACTTCTGGTTTTCGCCTCTCCACTCGCATACTTTATGTACTCTCTCTACCTTTCCCCATACACTTTCATCTGCATGTTCTAACACAATAATTTGCATTGGTTTATTAGCTATTGATATTGCAGAAGCCATAGTTTTAAATATCTTTTCTACAGCGATTCTATCCTCATCATCTAATTTAGGATCGAGATCCTTGTCATCTTCTTTAGCAGCTAATTTTTGAGGGAAATAGACTTGGCTTGGCTGATCATAAACAATAAAATTAGGAACTGATGACGTTACCATATTACTAAAGAATATTTGAAAAGCTAATGTTGCTGCAATATGATATGCAAGCCAGTTTGATCCACTACCAATTTCCCATAAATAATCATCTCGCCCATCATCAGATGATACTATTACTGTTAAGTTTTTATAATCTATCTTTATCGGATCATTGGGTCTTTCCGAATCAAGTAAAGGAACTAATTTCATTGCATTTGACGATATAATTCTAATAGCAGTATCGATCTTTTTTTCAATTGCATTTTCATCTACTTGTTTTTTAAGATCATCTAACTCTTTCAGTATGCGATTAATTTCATCTATCAATTCACTATCTGTACCTAATAAATCAAATGTTTCGCTGGCATATTGAACCTTACCTAAAAATCTAGAAATGCCCTCTAATGTATATTTCTCATTTTCAGATACATTTTTCATTTCGCTCTGGATTTTGATTCTTTTTTGCACTGCTGATAAACGCTCGCTTAATATGCCTATTTCCTTCTTTACATTTTCGTATTCTCTTTCAAATGCCGCCGGAATAGTCTTTGTATAACCGGCCTCTTCCTCTAGCTTTTCTAAATTATTATAAAGCTTTTCAAGAACACTATTTTTAACATTTGTAGTTCTGCAAATAGGACAAGTATTATTCTGTTCACTCAATGAACGAAGCCACTTTGAAATATTTAAACGTTCTACTTGAATTGATAACGAATTTCTATAAGTATCCATACTATCAAAGAGTTGAGACATCTCTGTATAGCGACTTTTGGATTTTGCCAATTCCATAGCAACAGAATTTTCTTCTTTTCTTAATTCTATCATTTCATGAGAAGCAGCAATAATTTTTTCACTGTCAATATTTGCATCCCAAGAATTTTTATTAATTAAATCCTTAAGTAGATCAACTTGTGCATCAAATGATAAATCATCTATTTTAAGCTCCCTACTAATAATTCCATATTCTTGTGCTAGGCTTACCCAGCCTTTGATTTCTATCTTCCATTTTTCAGAAACATCTTTTAACTTTTGTAAATCTCTTTGTTTTCTATTTAATTCTCTCGTTAAGTCATTAATCTGTTGACGTTTAGCAAGAATTTCAGGAGTCACGGCTCCTAGAATGTAGGGAAAAATATTAATTAGTTTTGTCCGGTGCTCTGTAGTATCTGCTTTATAGAATAGCGTATTTGCATTAGCTACAATATTTTGGGGTTGAAA
>JAAYNG010000091.1 GCA_012520935.1 Tissierellia bacterium
TTTTCAGCAAGAAGAGTAGGTGACCTAGCTTGGAATCTTTCTTATAAAAGCCCCCTTCTGGATAAATATTTAGACCAAAAATCTCTCCAAAGATTAAGACCTTGTCAAAAAGATTTGGAGAACTCACAACTATTTCAACATCTTGAGGACTAATATCCCCACTCACAATCTCCTCAAAAACTGAAGAGACCTCTTCAGTTTCAGAAAAGTAAGACCTAGAGACAGGGCAAATCTCTTTTCTACTTATTTGAAAGGCATCTTTTGAGTTTGAAAAAAAGACCCTAGGAAGCTTGTTATCATATTCATCAGAGAGTATTATGCTAGGTGAAAGCCTGTTTAAAAAGTCTCTTTCCAGCCTATGGACCATCAGTTCGGCAGGCACTGCAAAAAGTATACCCTCTTTTTTTACCTCTTTCTTCAGGAGGATAGGGTAGTCGACCAAGTTGTTTTTTTCCAAGTCCCTTTCATAGGACTCAAGTATCTTTATTATTTCACCAGCCCGACCACTTGGCAGTTCGCCCAAGGGCCTATAACCTGAAAGCCTTATCCTAGATATGGTCTTCTTTAATTCCCTAAAGAATAGGGGGGAATTAAATTTTTTGTCAAAATATTTCAAGTCTCCAGTCTCCTGTAAGTCCAGGACTATTCTTTCAATGTTTCCATTGGAAATGTTTTCAGAAGAATTTTCCCTTATAAGGAAGTCCTTTAGGCTGTGGATTTTTACAGAGAAGATATCTACACCATCAAGGGCAAGCCTTTCAAATTCCTTCCTCAGCTTATTCTTGTTTTTTACAAATATTATTTTTTCCTGCAAAGGATTATTAACTATAAAATCTTTAAGACTTATCATAAATTCCTCCTATTGATTATCTAATCTCAATAACATTATAACATAATAAAAAAAATTATTTAAAAAACTTTTTAAATACATGTTGCATTATTTAAAGAAAGGGATATAATAATTAATAATCAAAGAAAATAAAAAAAGGAGGGGTTTTATGTTTAAGAAGTTTACTAATGGTTGTGTGGCCCTAGTTCAAAAGTACCTACCGGACGCTTATATTTTTGCAATCATTCTAACGATTATTGCTTTTATTGGTGGTATGGCTGCTACGGGCCAAGGTATTGTTGACATGACAAAACACTGGGGTAATGGTGTTTGGTCCCTGTTGGCATTTTCAATGCAAATGGTATTGGTATTGGTGTTAGGCAATGCCTTTGCTATTTCAAAACCGATTAAAAAGGTTTTGGATAATATCTCGGGTTTAGCTAAGACACCGGGAGCAGCAATAATGATAGTATCCTTTGTATCAGGTGTTGCTTGCTGGTTAAACTGGGGATTTGGTTTAATCGTAGGTGCCTTACTTGCCAAGGAAATGGCGAAGAAGGTAAAGGGAGTTGACTACCGTCTACTAATCGCTGCTGCTTATTCCGGATTCGTAGTATGGCATGCAGGAGCTTCAGGCTCTGTTCCACTTTCACTTGCCAGTGATGCAAATGAAGTGGCAAAGGTTACAATGAATGCGGTTACAGAAACAATCCCTGTAGCTCGCACCTTGTTCTCTGTACCAAACCTTGCAATGACATGGTTGGTAATACTTTCATTACCTTTGCTAAACAGGGCAATGCATCCAACACCGGACAAGGTGGTAGCCATTGACCCTAAAATCATTGAAGAAGAAGAAAGGGCAGCAAAGGAAAAAGAGGAAAGAGAGGCAGCTTTTGACAAGTCAAAGCTGACACCGGCAGAAAAACTTGAGAATGCAACAATACTTTCTTGGCTTGTAGTTGCGGCATGTTTTATATACTTATTTGTACACTTTAAAAATAATGGTTTCCAATTGAGTTTAAATATTGTTAATATGATATTCTTATCTCTAGGTATCCTATTCCATGGGACTCCTATTAACTATGTAAGGGCAATTAATGAATCAGCAGGAGGGGCTGCGGGTATCTTGCTACAATTTCCATTCTATGCAGGTATCATGGGAATAATGACAGGTGCCAATGCAGATGGAGTAAGTTTAGCATCAACAATAACAGACTTTTTCTTGAATATTGCTACTAAGAATAACTTCCCAATGCTCACATTCTTTTCAGCAGGACTTATTAACCTATTGGTTCCATCAGGCGGCGGACAATGGGCAGTTCAAGGACCGATTGCTATGCCGGCATCTATAGGACTGGGGGTAGACCCCGCTATTACTGCAATGGCAATTGCTTGGGGAGATGCTTGGACTAATATGATTCAACCCTTCTGGGCACTACCAGCTCTAGGACTAGCGAAGCTTGGTGCAAAGGACATCATGGGTTATTGTGTAGTAGTTTTATTGTATGTAGGAATAATTGTCTCGGTAGGTTTTTACCTATGGGCTAAACTTGCTACAGGAATATAAAAGATTAGATTTTTATGTGCATAGGGTAGGATTTCTTTCCACCCTATGCATTTTTTTATTATTGTGAAATATAGTTTAAAATTAAGTTAGAATAAATAAATTTTGTATAGATGATTAATTAAAGCTTTAGAAGTAGAAATAAACTTTTCACTTCATAAATGTAAAATTAATTTAAAAAATGAATTGACAATGAAGGAATTCAATGCTATAATTTTTCTCGTTAAGCACCTTTGGCTCAGTTGGTAGAGCAACTGACTCTTAATCAGTGGGTCCAGGGTTCGAGTCCCTGAAGGTGCATAACGAAATCCCTTAGAACTAACAATCCAAGGGATTTTATTTTTTTGTTTAATTTGGTTGGCACATGGGCAAAAGTCATTTAACCCCCTAAAATTTTTTGATTTAAGGGTAGAAGTTTGACCTTTATGTATAGGGACCGATATTATGCTTGAAAAAAA
>JAAYNG010000092.1 GCA_012520935.1 Tissierellia bacterium
TTCTTATGTTGCTTGTAACAATCTTTACAATGCAGGGTGGGCTTTTGGCAGTTGCCATAACTGATACAATTATGTGTATAGGAATGGTAATAGCAGCCTTGTTCGTCTATGTGGTAATAATTAAAGATATTTCAACATCGCAATTATTGCTAGAGCTTGGAAAAATTAATCAGGAAATAATCAACCCAACATCATCAGAGCCATACGGGAAGTCTATTGGAAGTGTATATCTGGTGTTCATCTATGCTCTACTCTTCACAACAACCTTACCATATATGTCAATAAGGTTTCTTTCATTCAAGGATGACATAAAGCTGTATAAGCTTGCATTTTATATGGTCCCTATAGGTATCATATTGAGTCTTATACCAATGGTTGGCTTATATATAAGGTATAAGGAGCCTGGACTTGAAGTTCCAGATAGGGCAATGGCTATCTTCCTAAGTGAATATGTTCACCCGGCAGCAGGTGGATTAATAACATTATTTATACTCTTTGCCATGCTTTCAACCATAAGTTCTGTACTTCAGTCTTTAGCTTCGGCACTGTCATATGATATGTATGTTTCTTTCTTCAATAAAGAGCCTAAAAATGCAGACTTCCTGAACCGTATTTCAGTAACAGTGATAACAGTATGGACAATGATATTGACCTATCTTGCCCCTCGAGGAATGCTTAATCAAATTGCATATATTGGAACAGGCGGGTTAATCTCAATGTTTGTCGGGCCGACAATTATAAAAGCCTTTGTGGATGCAAATGCAAAAGTATGTTTTTGGTCTATGCTTACCGGGTTCTTTGTAAATATTATTCTTGTTTTTAACTTTGATATTGGCTGGGTAGAAGCTCCAATATTAGCAGGTCTAGCAGGCTCAATAGTCTACTTTGTTCTAGGCTATGTATTAAATGGAATGTCTTTTAAGAAAAAAGAGTTGAGTAATTAAATCTTTAAAAGGGGGAGATTATTATAGATAATTTAATTGGTCCAAGATGAAAGACACCTTGCTGAATAAGGGAAAGCAGGGTGTCTTTTATTTGCTAAAAAGCTGTGATTAACCAACTTGCCTTGGAATTACCATACCATTAATAAATTATGGTAAAAAGTCATTATAAATGGTATAATTTCGATAAAATAAGCAGATAGTTTTAAGGAGCAAACATTATGATTTTAGAGACAGAAAGAACTATAATTAGAAATTTTGAAATAACTGACTTGGAAGATTTACATGAAATATTTGGCGATAAGGAAGTTATGACAAACATTGAAGAAGCATACTCTAAAGAAAAAACTAATGATTTTTTAGAATCTTTCTGTGCCGGACAAAATGGTGCATTAGCTTGTGTGCATAAAGATACAAATAAAATGATTGGTTATATCCTTTTTAATGAGTATGAAGAAGATGTTTACGAAATGGGATGGATTTTCAATAAAGATTGTTGGAGACAGGGCAATGGAATTGAACGAAAATAATTGTGTTGGCTGTGGTAGGTGTCTTGGAGCCTGCAACTTTGATGCCATAAGATTTAGGCAAGACCAAGCAATTTCTATTTTGAATGCAAAGATGGCAGAATATGCCCTTGCTGTGGTTAAGGATAGAGAAAATTTCCACCTTTCTTTAGTAGTAGATGTTTCTCCATATTGCGACTGCCACTCGGAAAATGATGCTCCCATCCTTCCTAATATAGGTATGTTTGCTTCCTTCGACCCTGTAGCCCTAGATCAAGCCTGTGCAGATGCCTGTTTAAAAGCTGAGCCTTTAAGAAATTCTGTTCTTGGTGACAATCTTGCTAGCGGACAAGCAGTTGATAAACACGACCACTTTAAAAATACCACTCCGGAATCCGAATGGGAAACTCAACTAATCCATGGAGAAAAAATCGGACTTGGAAGGAGAGATTATGACCTAATAGTAATGAAATAGGATTAATTGTTTTAGGTTTATTTTTTCAAATAATCTTTGAAGGTCAAGATTTTCTAATCTTATATAAACAACTGTAGACAGAGCCGGAGAAAAATTTAAGGAGGATAAGGTGTCCTCCTTTTTATATATTCCTTATTATAGGCTTTTAAATGAAGGGGTGGACCCATCCACGCCCATCCAAAAGGCTATATAGTGTCAGTCTATAATTCCTCAATCTTATTAATTAATACCGGAATATGGGAATGATCAACATCCTTTACAGAGGTAAGGAGGACCAGGTCCTTGTCTTTGACCCTATCCACAAAGTCCTTGAGTTCTGAAGCCTTATCAAGCTCTTCTTCATATGCCCTGCTGAAGTCCTCATAGGAAATTTTACCATCGTGGTAGTCTTTCCTTAAATTGTTGGAGGGTGTTATGTCCTTGTTCCATTCTTCAAATTTTACCTCTTCTTTTTTAATCCCTCTGGGCCATAAGCGGTCTACCAAGACCCTGTAGCCTTGAACATCTTTATCATAAACCCTTTGAACGATTATTTTTTTCATAAAATTCTCCTGCTTTCATCAAAGTCCAAATTAATTATATCCTAAATTTATGAAAAATATCATTATAAAGAAATTGACTGACCCATCTGGAATAGCTAGAAAAATCTCCCTATAAATGGAATAATTCCTGTGAAAGTCATATTTTTTTGATTGGAGAATATAAAATGAATTCGGGTTTTATAGATGCTGCTTTATCAGCCTTTTTTTTGGTCCAATGCCACTACTCACCAAGGCCCTTTATGGCTTTGGTGTAGACCCAACTTCTGCATCCTTTTATCGAATGCTTCTAGCGATACCATTAAACATTTGGTTGATAAGGCGAAATAATGACAAGTTAATTTTATCTAAGAAACAAACGATTTTACTGGCAGTAGATGGATTTTTGTTGTCAGCTATGAACATTATGCTTTATTCACCATACTTATATATGGATTCCGGTGTTTCAACTGTTGTCCACTTCATGTATCCCATTATGGTTTTTATCCTATCCCTGATCATTTACAAGCAACCGGCAACAAAGGTCGAGTACTTAGCCATTTTGACCTCAACCATAGGGATGCTTTTGATGTATGACCCTTCAGCAGAAATTTCTTTAAAGGGTTTTCTCCTTGCCTTTGCTTCCGCAATAATTTTTTTCAATTTATAGCATTTCTCTTGGGACTCCAACGGCAAAGGAAGTTACAACATTGCAACAGACCTTATACATAAGTTTCTTTGGTGCAATTACAGGATTTTTATATGCAAGTATATTTAACAATGGTCTTTTTATACCGAATAACCCCGGTGAGTTAGGCTGGCTCTTTCTATACTCATTTTATCTAACTTTTTTATGTACCTACCTACTCCAAAGGGCCATAGGAAAGATTGGTCCTAGAAAGACTGCCATGCTTAGTACCCTAGAACCTGTTGTTTCAATTTTTGTAGGACTTATATTCCTTTCTGAAAGCATGACCTTTATTCAAGGAATTGCAGTTATATTAATTATTGGTTCTGGTTTATTATTAACTTTTACCATATAGTTAAAGTAATATTTTTGAATTTAAAAACAGTAAGTCTTTTTTGATTTACTGCTTTTTTTATTTACAATAGTCCCTTTTCTGACAAATATGTCTCTTATCTGCCAACCATCTTGTAAAAGTAAAAATTTTTGCTATACTTTATTCAGTAGGGTACCCAACTATCTAGGAGGCTGAAATGCTTAAGATTTATCTTTGTGATGACGAGGACTTTTTTCTGGATGAAATTAAAAAGTTAATACTTGCCTTTGGTAAAAATAAGAACATTGACATTGATGTTGAAGCTTTTAAATCCGGACAAGACTTAATCAGTGCTTATGGGAAAGACGAAGAGGTCGATGCTGTTTTCCTTGATGTTGACATGCCTGATATGGACGGGCTTGAAACTGCCAAGTCTTTAAGGGATATGGCTTATGAGTCGGCAATAGTCTTTATTACCCAGTTTATTAGCTATGCCCTCGAGGGCTACAGGGTAAGGGCTGTCAGGTATATTTTAAAGTCCGACACTCAGTTTGAGGACTCCTTGAATGAGGCCTTGACCTATATTATTAACGAAAAGACAAGGTTGGAGAAGAGGATAGAACTTCCATTTACAGATGGGAAACGGTTTATCTACCTGTCTAAAATTACTTATATCGAAAGCCGGCTCCACAACTTAATCTTCCATTTGGAAGATGGGAGTGAACTTAATATGAGGGGAAAACTGTCAAGCTTGGAGGCTGATTTCAAAGACCACTACTTTTTAAGAATCCACCAGAGCTACCTCGTAAATTTAGCCTTTGTGGATTCCATCAGCTACTGCTCCTTGAAGTTGAAAAATGGAGATGAACTCCCTATCCCTAAGGCAAGGTACAGGGATGTCAAGGATATGTATTTAAAGTATAAAGGAGAAGTCCTATGAATAAGTTTCCCAAAAAAAGTTTAATAAAAATCCTCATATGCCTGTTAAGCTTGGCTGCCTTAGCCTTAATGTCCCAGCTGCTTTTAAACTTCTTCATAAGCATAATTTATGGCATAGGGATAAATGAAGCTAAGCTTTTCATGGTTGAAAACCCCTTTTTAATGAATCTGGCAAGGGTCTGTATCTTCTTTGTCCTCTTGGTTTTTCTAAAGCTTATTAGGGATATTTTCAAGCTTGCCGGCAGTAATGTAGGCATAAGGGAAGTTTTTATAGTTGGAGCCTGCCTCTTGGTTTCTTTGGTTTTCACATTCTTTATCTTCTACGGAGTCAGGAAGGCTGTTGGAAGGATTGACCTTAACTTACTTATGTTGATTGCCATCAGCTTGGTTGGAATAAATGTCGTGGTCTATTATTTGGCTTCCGAAATTTCAAGGCAAAACCAAGAGAGGTTTGAGAGGAAAAACCTTGAAATTCAAATGAAGTCCAAGAGGGACATCTACCATTCGCTTTCTTCAAATTATGAGAGGCAGAGGAAGAATGCCCACGAATTTAAAAACAAGCTACAAACTATTGCTATGATGGTGAGGGACAAGGAGTATGAAAGGCTTGAAGCCTACATCGCAGAGGTAACCGACCAGCTTGATAAGACAGTTGACGCAATTAATACAAACAATGTTATAGTGAACGCAATCCTCAATACCAAGTACAGGGAGGCACAGGAAAAGGGAATCCTCTTTGTCTTGAAAATCAATGACCTGTCAGACCTGCCTGTGAGAGACGATGATGTGGTAACGATACTTGGCAACCTTTTGGACAATGCTATCGAGGGGGCTGGAAAGGCTGAAGATAAGCTTGTGAGGGTCAAGTTCGTCATGGAAGAAGGGGAAGTTCTAATCGGCGTTTCAAACACTTATGCTGATGAAGTTCAACAAATTCATAGCGGAGACTTTATAAGTGGCAAGACTGATGATATGGAAAACCATGGTTTAGGTATAAAAAATATTTTGGAAGTGGTGGAGTCCTATGGAGGGGACTATTCCATTTCATATGATGAAAAAAAATTTAATTTTACAATATTAATCTCTGAAGGAGGTAAGAAAAATGAAAAACAATAAATGGTTGCTTGTGGTTGTGCTTATACTCTTCTTAAGTGCAGTTCTGATTTTTATAAATTCAGGTAACTCCCTGCTAAATCGGGCAGAAATTACAGCTAACTTTGAAAGAATTGAAGAGAATGGATTTAAGTGTATAGATTTTAAAGACTTGAAGAATCTTTCCAACGCTTCAAGAGAGGGAGCAATCACGGTTACAAACGGCGAAAAAGGCTCTGATGTCAGGTATGGTTATATAAATTCAAAGGGTCAGTTAATCGTTGAACCGAAGTATAAGACTATGGGTTATTTTATCAACGGCTACTCTTTACTCTTTGATGAAGGAAATAACCCCCACATAATTGACAAGGAAGGCAAGGATAATTTTGAAAATGCCTTAGCAGAAATCAATGAAAAAAATTATTCTCTAATTGGCTATACAGGTTTCGGATTAAACAATAAAGCAGTTCTACTTATGCAGGATAAATTAAATGATGGAGTCTATGAAGGCTCAGACTACGCCTATGTTAAAGGGGTTTTAGATGCAAGTGGAGAATTAACTTTTTTCCCCGGAAAAAACTTTGATTATCAGGAACTTGCTGACGGGAAATTTGGAAAATTCATTGATAATTTTACACAACATGGAGAGTTATTATCTCTTGTAGATATGAATGGGCAGGAAATTCCTCCAAACGAAGATGGTAGTTACACGATTAAAAATTATGCTGGAAATTTAGACTGGGTTATTGGAAAGTCAGGTAAGTATGGAGTAAGAGATTCTTCCACAGGCGAAATGGTTACACCATTGGAATACAGGCACCCTCGTAAGATTGAAGCTGGAGATAAAACCAGATACTTTGCTACAAAAAATGATTTGCTGGATGGCTCTTACACTCTTCAAGATATGATTTTAGATGAAAATGGACAGCCTTTAAAAAACTTTTTAGATGAGGCCTTAATTGATGAAAAATACACTTTAGAAGGACCGTTTGATAACCTTAATTTTCCAGTCAATATCAAATATAAAAAGACTGATATAGTTGATATCGATGGAAATCTAGTCCTCAATACAGAATGGGACAAAATAAAAGATATAATTGGAAAGATTGGCGTTTATAAGCTTGGAGGTAAATATGGCTTTACCGACTCTGTAGGCAAACAAATTACACCGCCTGAATATGACCACTGTGAAATGGTGGAAGAAAATGTTGGCTATGCCCAAAAAGGAGAAGAATTCTTTATAGTGAAATTTGATGTAGGGAATTAGTTTAAAAAACAAATCCAAAAACAGTAAATCAAAAAATGTAATGAACCCCAACATCCAGACAAAAGGATGGAGGGGTTTTTACTTGTGAAAACTGACTTGAAAATGGTATAATAATAATTAATATTAACTTCACACATCGTCATTGCAAGGGTTTAGCCTGAAGCAATCCATAAATGAAAGATAATACAAAGTTGAAAAAAATCTCCGGATCGCCACGCTTCGCTCGCGATTACGGATAAATTCTCAAGCTTTTACTTTTATTTTTCAACTGCGAAGTTTAAATAATTAATATAAACAAATTAATTTAAGTATAGGGGTGGCTTATGGACAGGAAACAGATTCTCACTTTATTTTTTAAAGCAGAAAATGAACGGGACTGGAAAACATATCGAAAATATCTTTCACCTGATATTGTTTGGGAGCTTCATTCCAAGGAAAAGATTAAAATCAAAGGAAGAGCTTGCACCGCATATGAGGCGTTTTGCCAAGTTGATTGGTAAAATTCACAGCTTAGATAAGGTGACCTATGCTGATTTAAAATTAAACATAGACCCAACCTATGCACCGAAGGTCTCCTCTGAAGAGGCTAAAAAATATGTACTGAAGGGTCTTTCTATATTGGGGGATGACTACCTGTCAATAATTAAAGATGCCTTTGATAACCACTGGATTGACTATGCAGAAAGTCTAGGAAAAAGAACAGGTGCCTTGTGTTCAAGGTACTTTGTTGAGGCACCCTCCACAACAAATGAACTCCTCTTGGCAAATCACCTACTGGATGTGGCAGGTGACGACTTGAGAATGAGGCGTTGGGTCCTATCGCAAATGATTTCAAGGACCTACTACCACAACTTTGTAACCCACTTTATAGAAGCTTACTACCAAAGGGAAGTCTATCGCCTAGTTGATACCGGCAAGGGCCTTGATGCTGAAAGGTTAAATGCCCTGTTTAGACAGACACTTGAGAAGTTCTGGGGGGTGGGTTGAAATTACAGAAGGGGCAGAGCTCACTTGGATGCGACAGCCACATTACTATATGGGGCTCTACTCCTATACCTACTCTGCCGGATTAACTATTGGAACACAGATGGCGAAAAAACTCCGTACCGAAGGAAAGTCTGTTGCTGAAAACTGGGTCCGTGTCTTAAAGCTAGGTGGTTCACTCCCACCGGTAGAACTTGCAAACGAAGCAATGGTTGACATTTCAACAGATGGTCCACTTAGAGATACAATTGAATATATTGGGGCTATAATAGATGAGATAGGGTCAATTACTGAAAAATTATAGTCATTTAAAAAGGACAGGGGTTAAGGCTATTTAATCTCTGTCCTTCTATTTCTATATAAACAATGGAACTAAAACCGGTACCAGGAGAGAGAGTACAAAGCCTGAAACAAAGGAGTAAACGACAGCCCGACCCCTTGTCGCCTTGGCTACGACCGGTAGGCAGACATCCATAGAAGGACAGCCCGGAATTGCTACAGATTCCACATATCCTATTGTCCTTGCAACCAATGGAACCAATAGAAGACCGGCAAGCTCCCGCATAACATTATGCAAAAACGCTATAGATGCAGCAGTAATCATGCCTGCATCCATCAAAATAGCTGATGACAGAGAGTACCAACCCATTCCTGCACCGATGGCTAGACTTTCTTTGATATCAATATTTAAAATTTTTCCGGAAATGGCAGCACCTACTATAGTCCCAATGACAATAGCCAGCGGAATAAAAAATACCCTTAGCCCAACTGATTTAATACTATCTAAAATTTCTCTTTGAAATCCCAAATCAATTCCAACAAATAAAAGCAGGGTGGAAAGTTCTATACTGATAGCCTTAGATAAAAACTCTAAGAAGCCTTCTGCAATCTCAGGCTTTAAGGCCACAAACCAGTAGCCTAAGAAAATCCCTGCCAGTACACATAAGGCAATAAGTACGGTAAAGCTATCTATGGGCGATGACTTCTTTTCCTCCTGACCTTCCTCCTCAATTACCATGTCGCCAGTGTCCTTGTTCCCAACCTGTCCATAGGCATCTATTCCCAATAAACTTCGGACTATGTAGGTTACTATTAATGAAAAAAGACTAATAAAAAAAGTAAATACAAGGGCATAGAATCCGTATTTATCCAGGTTGGCTACTACATCATGGTTGGACCCTATCATGGCCCCCATTGTAAGGACCAAGAGCAGGATTACCAGATTTTGAGCAGAGCCTATCCAGGAAAATTTAGACTCATGTTTTCCTAAAGGAATTGAGATTAAAAAGCCTACAAAGACTAGGCTTAGGTAAAAAATTGTTGTTGCCATAAAAAGCCTCCATTTAAATTTTTATCAATCTAATTGATTATATCACAGGCTTGAAAGTAATGTAAAGCATATTAATTCAAACTCCACACATCGTCATTGTAAGCCTTGCGAAGCAATCCAGTGCCAAGACATATACTTATTGATTACTTCGGGCTAAAGCCCTCACAATGACGAAGGTAAAAAACTTTGCAGTTGAAAAGTTTGAAATATTAATTAGAAAATTATTCTGTTAAAACAGAGATAGGATCTGAGTGTCAAAGAAAAATATCAAAAATTTTAAAAAAAATAAAAATAGTTCTTGATATATTTCATATAATATGTTATTTTATATACAGAATAAGTCTTCGGGGTGGGTATGGTTTCCCAACTGGCGGTAAAAGTCCGCGAGCCTTCGGGCATGATTTGGTGCAATTCCAAAACCAACAGTAAAGTCTGGATGAGAGAAGATTTTGTGAATAAACATATTTTAATGTCCTTATTTTGCTACTTTAAGTTTGGATAACCATGTTTACACCAGGCATATTCTATGTATGGTGTTTTTTATTTAAAAATAAAAGGAGATTAAAATCATGAAAATCGAAACAAAAAAGCTAGTAACCCTATCCATGTTTGCTGCAATTGCCTTTATAATGGTAACCTTTCTAAGGGTCCCAATCGTCTTATTTTTTAAGTACGACCCTAAGGATGTTATGATAACAATAGCTGGATTCATCTATGGACCCCTTTCGGCCCTGCTTGTATCCTTGGTGGTTTCCTTCATAGAAATGGTCACCATTAGTGATACTGGAATCCTCGGATTTATTATGAATGTAATTTCAACATCCGTATTTGCCTGTCTAGCCTCCTATATATTCATAAAGGGAAAGAGGACCAATAAGGCTGCAGTTCTTGGCCTTGGAATGGGATATATAGTAATGGTTATAACCATGCTGCTTTGGAATTATTTGATAACACCACTGTATATGGCCATACCTAGGGAAGAAGTTGTGAAGCTTTTGATCCCGGCAATCCTACCTTTCAACCTGGTAAAGGGTGGACTCAACTCAGCCTTTACACTGCTTTTGTATAAGCCGGTTGTACAGGCTTTCGAAAGGTCAAATCTAGGACTGGAAGCAAGTTATGATAGGCCTGAAAGTAATAGGGGGGTTGTAATATTATCCTTGTTTGTCTTGGCTGCCTGCACACTCTTTGTATTGGCAATTAACCATAAGATATAGTTAAGAAGCTGACCAAAAGTATAAAAATTAATAAATGTAAAAATTAGATATTCGGGAGGATGGTATCCTCCCCTACATTTTGGTTGCAGGTTTACTTTTTGAGTCAATCCCTTTTTTTTATCAGAAAACCTATAAAATATCTTGCTTCACCATAAAAATTTCTTTTGAACCATCATCCAGTTCAAAGTCATGGTCAGACACCCTTGCCCGTTAGCTTGTCTCCATCTTTTTCTTTTGCCACTATTAAAGCCGTTATCAAGGCAAATCCCATACTAATAATCCAAAAGTATGGGTTTGTTATAGATTCCATGTTGAAGAAATAATTCCAACTCGCATTAAACACCCTTCTCGATAAGCAGGCTGTTGGGATTAAAGCAGCAATTGCCTCCGAAAAAGGAAGTAGTTGTTTTATATTTAATTTTGTAAATAATATATGCATGCCCAGCTTAATTATAAACCATAGACCAGACAGGAGCATTGCTTGCAAGAAAACGATAAGTATTACTTTAATTATTGTCCTCACTTTTTATAGATTTTCTAATATATCTTTTTTGCTTCAAAACTTCTATTCAAATAAATAGCATACGATATTGAAACAATAATTAAAAATACTGAAACAATATAAGCTAGCACATCATTATCGACAGCAAAAATGGATGTTGAATTAATGACTATATGCGTAATTATAGGTGGTATAAGTGACTTGCTCCTATAAAAAATAACCACGAATAAATAACCCAAGGCTACTGCATAAAAAACTTGCAACAGAGTTGGAATAAACTCCGCTCCATTTAATAAATTTATTATATGACCGATTCCAAAAGTAAGGGCACTCACTATCATTGCTCTTTTTAGATTATCCTTTTCCATCATTTTAAATAGAAAACCTCTAAAAATGATTTCTTCTATAAACCCTACATTAATCATAGTTAATATATGAAAAAGAATTTCATTTCTGGTATTTCTAATATATACTCCATCCCATAGGTTTACCGACATAATAAGAAGTAGGGGAATGAAATATAAATATTTTTTATATTCTTTTGGCTTAATTAATCCATAGTATGAAGTTCTTCCTAAAATAATTATTAAACCCACTAGAATAATTGAGAAGACAGTATTGATTAAGGCACTCCTATAGTCTATAGTTCCATAATTTTGAATACAATATGAATTCAAAATCACATACAATACTATCAAAATAATACAAAATGATGTTTCATGTTTTTCAAATAATTTTTTCACTTTCTACACCTCAGAAAATTAATTCAATTAATTTATAATTATTCTATTTACTTAGTCTTAAGTTTGACACAAAGTCCTACACCCTGTCCATCCTCTTAGTCCTAGATATATAAACCCCCAAAACTATGAAGAAGAAGGTAAAGGCCAGTATTGCCAAGATTTCCTTTTGAGGGAAGATCCCTTGGCTTATTTTACTTACTGAGTCCACATAATAGTGGGTTGGAAAGAATTTTGAAAATTGAGAAATGTCTTCACCTAAAAATTCCCTTGGCACAAAGACACCGCATAGAAAACTTGTGCCAAGACTATAAACATTGGCAAAGCCGCTTATAAATATCTTATTACTTGTAATTTTATTTACAAGAAAGACCAGCCCCAGGGTTGACACTGCATAAAGGCAGGCATTTAGGAAGTAGGCTATAAAATGACCCTTTAAAACTTCCCTGCCATGCATAAATATTGGTATTACAAAGGTTATTAGCATTATGATTCCAATTAATATCAGCTGGCTTAAGAAAAAATTTAAGTTAAAGACATAGGACTTTATGCTTGAAACAGCATTCCTCTTTGCTATGTTCTCCTCTGTAAAGTCGCTTGAAACCAGCCCAACCACATTTATTATGCTAAACAAAATTACATAGGAAAAAGCAACAAAGTACATTAAGGTCCACCTGTCCAAATAAAAGCTGTCCAGCTTTTCTCCAACAATACTTGGACTTTCTTCTGAGTCAAAAACCTTTTCTATGGCAGCATAGTCATAGGCACCATCTTTTTCCGTCATCTTTAAAAGACTAATGTAGTTGGAAATGGAGTTTTGTACTCTGAATCCCCCCTCCAAGTCTTGTGAAGCAACAAAGAGCTTGACAGCCTCCTCCCCATTCTTTACCCTTTCTTCAAAGTCCACAGGAATAACCACCACTTCATCGTAAATTCCATAGAAAAGTGCCTCCCTTATGGCATTTTCTTCCCTTGACTCCTCCTTATATTCTTCTACAATATTTTTCCTTGAAAGGTTTTTAACTAAAGCCCTTGAAAGGTCCGACCTGCTATAGTCTATAATACCAATCTTTGACTTGACTTCTTCAAAGGCCTCTTCCCTATATTTAGGAGTGTTCAAAATTGATAATGCCGCAAATATTATAAAGAAGATTAGGATTGTTAACCTATTCTCCCAGAATAATTTCATACTGTACTTAAAGACTGTCATATCTTTTCCTCCTTAAAAAAACTAAGGATGTTAATAAAAGCACTGAACTCATTGTCAATATTATAATGACAATTGACCCTAGTTTTCCATATTCTCCATAACAATTTATATCAATAATATTCGTAGAAATCATATCTACAGGATTAATATAGGTCATAAACCTGGGTAATTTCGCCTTTAAATCAAAGGACATCATTCCCGAAAAGAAGGCAAATAACAATGAAGAAGTTATCATAATGGCAGACCTGGTATTGACACTAAACTTACCTATACTGGTCAAGAAGATTCCCCAACAGGCACCAAAAATATTACCTAAGAACATTAAAAATAGTGTCATTGGTGTATTTGTAAGGAAGTCAAGCTTATAAACATACCTCATTAGTAAAAAGAGCGGTACATTAGAAAGTACAAAGTTTACAAATATACTCACTGCTAATAAATTAAAAACATATTGACCCTTTTTCATAGGTGAGATAAAGTGTCGTTTCCCAAGCTCCGATAAATTGGCCTGCATAGTTGTTACAAACCTATCTGCATTGAACATGGAATATATGGAAAACATTCCAAGTAGACTCGTAAAGTGTAACAATACGAAGTTAAAGGCATTTTTTTCCGGCTCAACATAATTCCTTATTAAGTCCGGGTTAAATTCATACTTCTCTCCCAAAAGGGCAGACCTCTTTATGCTCTCTAATATAGAATTAATGACCGATGGACCAACCCCGTTCTTCTTAATAAACAAGTGGCCATCATTGTCTACATAGCCATAAATTTCCTCAGCTTCGACTTGTTTAAGCCCATCTTCTTTAGTAAGGATTTGGACCTCCATCTCCTCTATTTCACTGAAGATTTCATCATAGGGCATATATTTTAAAATATAGTTTTCATCCTCCTTGTTAAAGCTTGGAATAGCCTTTAATTCTTCCATCCTCCTCGACTCTTCAACCCCAACCTGTATGGTATTGAATTCCACATTCATCATATTATTAAAGGCAAAGTAATAGAATGTGGCAAGTAAAACCGGGAATAGGAAGGTCCAAAAAATTGTCGCCCTGTCCCTTAAAAGCCTTAAGGTCAAATACTTAATTTTAGATAACATCAGTCCCTCAACTCCTTCCCTGTAAGTTCAAGGAATACATCGTTCAGCGTAGGCTTCAAGACATTGATTTCAGTATAGTTTATCTCCCTGTCCCTTAATAGCTTAAAGACATGTTCAATGTTGTTGCCGGTCTTGGCAAAACTGATAGAATAGGTTTCATCTTCCCTGTCAACTTGAGAAACATTGGACAGGTCCTTTAAATCCTGTTCGATATCATGTTCACCCATCAGTTTAATATTTATCTTCTCCTTGACGGAAACCATCTTCTTAAGGTCAGCCGTAGTCCCTTCCACAAGATTTCGCCCCTTGTCCATTATGGCTACCCTTTTGGCAATCGCCTCCACCTCTTCAAGATAGTGGGAAGTGTAGACTATGGTTGCACCATCCCTGTTTAATTTCTTGACCCCTTCCAGCATAAAGTTCCTTGACTGGGCATCAACAGCCACAGTCGGCTCGTCAAGGAAGATTAGGTCGGGCTTATGGGCTATTCCACAGGCTATGTTAAGCCTTCTCTTCAAACCTCCACTTAGCTTTTTCGGAGTGAACTTCCTATAGTCATTTAGGTCAACGAAGTCAATGGCTTCCTCTACAAGTTCTTTACGCTTTTTTGAATCCTCCACATAAAGACCGCAGAAGTAGTCAATGTTTTCATAGACAGTAAGATTTTCAAAGATGGCAAGCTCTTGAGGGACAAGGCCAATCTTCTTCTTAAGTTCATAGGAATTCGGAGTAAGCTTCTCTCCAAAGACCTTGATTTCACCCTTGTCATAGGTAAGCAGGGATAGGATACAATTGATTAGTGTAGTCTTCCCTGACCCGTTGGGACCGAGTAAACCGAAGATTTCCCCGTCCTTGACCTCCAAATTAAAATGGTCCAAAGCCAGCAATTCCTTATATCTCTTAACCAAGTTTACAACTTCAATCATATAAAAAACCTCCTTTTCCTATATGATAACAGGAAAAAGAGGTTTTGATAAGTGATTATTGTCACAAGTTGCATATGACATTTGTCATGTTTTTATTTGTCTTAATTAATTATTTCCCTTGCCCTTGATTTTTACTTTTGACACTCTTATTATAATTTAAATTTAGAAATTATATCATTCAGATGTGATGAAACTTCAGACAAAGACTCAACAGAGTTTGCAATTTCCATGATTTGAGCAGTCTGCTCTTCAACCGTTGCTGATGTTTCCTCTGTACCGGCAGCATTTTCCTCTGCAATGGCTGAAAGGTTTTCAATGACCTTCATCATATTGTTCTTCCTTTGATTTAAAACTTCTTGAGATTGGTTCAATTCACTAATCATATCATTACTTACTGAAATAGCCTCTGCAATTTCTTCAAATTGACCCCTCGTTGCCTCAACACCGTCAAACTGTTCTCTTACAATTCCCTCACTATCTTCCACAGCCTTTACAGCACTGTCAATCCTGCTGGTCAACTCATTTACTACTGTCCTTATCTCTTCAGTGAACTTAGATGAATTTTCAGCAAGTTTTCTAATCTCTTCAGCTACAACTGCAAAACCCCTGCCTGACTCTCCTGCCCTTGCAGCTTCAATTGCTGCATTCAAGGCAAGAAGGTTAGTTTGTTCAGCAATGGATTGAATCATTTCAGCAGATTCTCGTATCTTTTTAGCCCCCTCGCTGGTTTCAAAAATCTCCTCTGAAACGACCTTGGAAGCCTCCAAATTCCTTTGGGACTTTTCTATTAAGTCATTGATGGCACCCATTCCCTTCTCCTTAGACTCTTCAACTCTGGCATTGGCATCATTAAGTTTCAAAATTATATCAGCACTTGTATTAAGGGCTTCTTCCATATTCGACATTTCATTAAAGCCACTTTCAGTTTCCTTGGCTTGGTTTGTCGCCCCTGTAGCTATCTCTTCAACAGTTCTAGCTATCTCATCGGCAGCGATACTTGTTTGACCGGAAACACTATTTAGCTGCATTGCAGAAGAATTAAGAGTATTAGCCTCCCTTGCAGTTGACTTCATGGCTTCATTAATACTGTCATTTAGAGTAACAAGTGCCCGAGTCATCTCCCCACGCTCGTCATTTATCTTCATATTTTTGCTGATTGCATCCACTTTAGACTCATCATTAGTAAAATCAAGGTCAGCCTGTCTTTTTAGAATGTCAGTTGCCACAACAACAGGATTTATAATATTTTTACTTAAGACATAGGTAATAGTATTAGCTATCAAAATAAGAATTATAGTTAAAATAGTTGAAGTTATGGCAAGTTTTAAAACATTTGCCACAGCATCATCCCTTTCAACAATAGTTAAAATATACCACATAGACCCTTCAATAGGAGCATAGCCTATAATATGGTCTTTGCCATTATATTTAATAGTTGCCTCACCAGCCTCTGTTGCTTTTACAACTTCAGAAATAAATTTTCCGAACTCATTACCTTCAGCAATAAAATTTTTCTGATTCAAAACATCTTCCTGGTTATTAGATGCAACGACCCTGCCCGCATTATCAATAATAATAGCCTTGCCTGTTTTCTTATATTTGAAATCTGAAGTCACATAGCTAAGTTCCGTTGCAGGAATATCAGCAAGTAAATAACTCACAGTCCTCGAGCCGTCTTTAATAGGAGCTATAAATGTATTGATTAAGTTCCCGGTAATCATATCCACATTAACATTGGAAAAAACTGCTCTATCCCTTTCCCTTACATCTATAAAATACTCCCTCTCAGAAGAATCAAACTCTATCTCATCACTATCCAAAGAAACCCCTTTACCATTAAGGTCAACCTGTCCAAGGAACATAAAGCCATGCTTATCAAATTCAGTTTTGAAAAAATCTCCCTTCTCTTTCGGGCTTAAGCTATTGTCCTTTAAAGCCTCCACATTGCTTAAAGCTTCCATTGTTGATAAGTAAGTACCCATATATTGAGAAATATACTTAGCCTCACTTACAGCAGAGTCCTTGAGATAGTCCTCCGATGTCTGTACAAGTTCCTTACCCGATAATACTATATTAGCCATAGTTAAAATAGTGCTTACTATAAAAACTAATATAGCATAAATAATAACCATCTTTGTGCTTAACTTCCTCATCTAATCATCTCCTTAAAAAAATCTGCGATTATTATCGTCAAAATTACATATCCACTTTATATATTTGTAGAATTTTAATTAATTTTATATCATTATATATCTGAAAAATTTAATAATATAGCAACTTTATATGTCTTTTTGCTATTTAAGTGTCACATTCAAGCTATTAGGTATAATCTTCACCCTATCTATATTCTCAAGCAAGGTCTGGAACTTTGTAAAACCAAAAGTCCTTAGGTTCATATTTGGACATACTTTCAGGAGCTTGTTATTCAGCTCGCCCATATTAATGGTCTTTTTTGGAGACTCCTTAATCAGTTCCACAATAATATTTTCAATATCCTTCAAGTTTACATTGGAAAAGGCCATAAGTGTGCTGGAAGTCTTCCTTAAACTTATAGAACCCAGGCTCTTTAAAAAGGTGGAAAGCTTCGTATAGCCATAGTTCCTCACATCAAAGTCCGGGAAGGACTTGATAAGTCTGTTGCCCAGTTCTGCTATGTCCATGCCCTTTTGACTATCGGTATCGGAAATCAGGTCCACAATGGCAGACTCAATCACTGCAACATCAGTCATGGAAATATCAGAATCATCATCGCTTTCCCCGTCCTCTTGTTTGGATAAGATATCTATGTACTTGAAGATGTTGCAGGCAGAAGTAAAGGCCTTGGGTGTCTTTCTCTCGCCCATTCCGATAACAATCATCCCGGCCTCCCTGAGCCTTACAGCAAGCCTTGTGAAGTCTGAGTCGCTTGAGACAATACAAAAACCCTCCACATCACCAGTGTAGAGTATATCCATTGCATCTATAATCATGGCAGAGTCTGTGGCATTCTTCCCCTGAGTATATGAATATTGTTGGATTGGTGAAATTGCAGTGTGTAACAAAACATCCTTCCATGAACTCATCCTCTGGCTGGTCCAGTCCCCATAAATCCTCTTATAGGTAAGGTTGCCATAGTTTTTCATCTCCTCCAATATCTCATCTATATACTTGGGTGAAATATTGTCCGAGTCGATGAGGACAGCAAACCGATTTTCCTGTTGCATAAATAATCTCCTCTCTTATTTTTATAATTTTAATCTACAAACCCAGTACCAAAGCCATAGGGGCGGTTATCAACCCTATGTTCATTTATAAAAGTAAGATAGTTAAAATACACTGGATTGCCACGACTCTTCGAGTTTCGCAATGACGGGTAACTTACTTCTTTCTTGACAGCACTTTCTTAAATAATAATACAAACACTATAACAATGATAACTGCCCAGACAGCATAAGAATACCTGTCGGTATAAACCGTAATCATCTCCCAGTTTTCCCCGAGAACTATACCAACATATGTAAGAATTGCATTCCAAATTAAAGAACCGGCAAAGGTATATAGGGTAAAGGTGGACAATTTCATATTTGTCATCCCTGCAGGTATGGAAATTAAAGACCTTATAACCGGAACCAGGCGACCAAAGAAGACAGCCGGCCCCCTCCACTTGTTGAAAAAACTTAGGGTCCTTTTCAATTCATCTTCCTTAAAGCCAAGCATCCTCACCCGCTTGTCCCTTAGAAATTTCTTCAATACACCGACATTTAAAAAAGTCCCTATCTTATAAAGTATAAGGGCACCCACAAGGGACCCTAGCGTGGAAGATACGACCACCTTAAGATAGGACAGGCTAGAATTGTCTATAGTTGTTAGAAATCCGCCAAAAGTTAATATCAACTCTGATGGAATTGGTGGAAACAGGTTTTCTATGAGGATTAGGAAGAATATTCCATAGACCCCATAAGTATTCATCGTGTCTACAATCCAGTCCAGCATAATATACCCCTAGTAGATTATAACAAAGAAAAAAATTATTGTAAAGCCTTGTATTTTCCCTGTATAAAAAAGGCGGACATATAATCCGCCCCTAAAACTATTTAATTAAGTCTTTGCCCTCTATCTTTGGTATTCCAACCCTTAAAGATATTGGCATTGCCGAAAGGTCTGCCCCTTGATTGATTTCCACATTCCCTTGAAGGGATATATAGATATCAATATCTGTGTCATCCCAGCCATAAGGCCCTCTCATTAGCCTTTGCATGTCTTTCATGGCAAGTGTCAAGGCTTCCTCGTAGCTTTCCCTGGCTGCTATGGTGTACCAAAAGTCTTCAGTCTCCACCACAGGCCTATCCAAATGGAAGTTCTTGATTACATCAACAGTAACAGTTGCAGAGCCGGAACATTCCAGACCTGCCCCATTAAGCTCACCGTCACCCATCGCCCCATGGATGTCCCCAATTTGCAATAGACCACCGGGAACATTAACAGGAAAATAGACAGTTGACCCGGCCACAATCCTCTTAGAGTCCATGTTCCCGCCATGGTCGCCAATCCTGCCACATCCAATAGGGTCTTCCTTCGGAGCCACACCGATTACACCAATCATCTTATTCAAACGAATTTCTAAGTCATTAAATTTCGCCACATTCCTCTTATTATCTATGTCAATTACCTTAGTCCTCAGTTCCGAATTTCCCTTCAAGTATCCAACTCCATAGGTGACTCCTAAACCAAAGTCCACTACTTGAATGTCATCAACCCTAACAACAAGAACATCTCCAATCTCTGCCCCTTCCACATAAATCGGACCAGTTCCGGGATTGACTTGGTCAAAGTCAATGTCAGTTACTAGGTCCTTTGGCTCCTTAATTTGGCATGAAAAACAATCCACTGTGTTGAAGGTAATTTGGTCGCCCGGCTTGACCCTCTCCACAGGTTCATGGTCCTTATCAAATGAAAAGTATCTCTTTTCTGCATCAATAGTAAACTTTGCCATATAATACCTCCTTATATTTTGCTTTTATGATTTAAA
>JAAYNG010000014.1 GCA_012520935.1 Tissierellia bacterium
ACCTCTTAAAATACAATTAAATTAACATATACAGATAGGTATTAAAAAATACCTAGATTGTGGATAAATTAGTGGTTTTAAAAAAATTTATCCCCCTATACTTGACAAAGAACCATTTTTTATTCTACCATTTCTATCTGATACAGGAAAGCTTACAGACTTGAACATCCTATATTTTCCAGTTCTAGTCTTCATTCGATATTTTAATTCAGTAACATGACCTTCCCTTAACTCTGCCATTACTCCAGAAGCTAATTCTTTATCCTCCGGATGTATACTGTTCATCCATGGTTCAGCCTTATTCGGAAAATCATCTTCGCCTGTATAGCCTAACAATCTTCTAAACTCATCAGACCATTCAACACCTGTTATTCCCCCGGATGTATCAAGGTCAATCCTCCATAAACCGGAATTTAAAGCACCGGAAACTGACCTGGTTATTTTCTCCTTCTCAAGAATTTCCTCTTCCTTAAGCCTAATCAAATCATTAAATTTACTAAGTAGTTCCGTTTCTTTCTCATTCTGTCCGATACTAGGCAATTCACTTCCATCTTGTAAGACTTTTTCTAAGATATTCAATAGATTTTCAAAATTATCTTCCTTTTTATTAAAGCCAAACATTAAAACGACCCCCTATTTCCAAAGTTTTTCTTTCCATTCTTCACCAGTCTTAGTAGTTGCAAGTCCACCTAGGGCTGTCTCTCTAAGAATAGCTGGCATAGACTGCCCTATGTTAAACATAGCCTCAATAACCTCGTCCCACGGAACTTTTGTTTCTACATTTGCTAAGGCTAATTCGGATGCTAGAATAGCGTTAGTGGCTCCAGCCCCATTCCTTTTTATACAAGGAACTTCCACTAAGCCTGCTAAGGGGTCACAAGCCAAACCAAGCATATTTTTCATAGCCATTGCCATAGCATTGGCTGCCTGTCTTGGTGTTCCTCCCATTAATTCTGTTAAAGCACCTGCTGTCATGGCACTGGCAGAACCAATCTCTGCCTGACAACCACCTGCAGCTCCAGAAATAGAAGCATTGTTAGCAATAACATAACCAAAGGCACCAGCAGTAAACATAGCTTCTACAATGCTGTCATCTTCAAAAGCATATTTTTCTTGAATAGCAATCATAACTCCCGGTAAAATACCACTTGACCCTGCAGTTGGAGTGGCACATATAACACCCATTGAAGCATTAACTTCATTTGTAGCCACCGCATAACATACAGCCTTTAAAAGAGTAGTATCAGTAATAAACTTTCCGTTTTCTATATACTCATGAATTTTCTTTGCATCTCCGCCGGTCATACCAGATGTTGAAGTAACTCCAGCAATACCTTCCTTAACTGCAGACTTCATTACATCAAGACTTTTTTGCATTTTAGAAACTATTTCTTCTCTTGACTTCCCGGATGACCTCATTTCTTCTTCAATCATTAGTTCAGAAATTTTTACCCCTCTGTCTGTTGCAATTTTAACCATCATTTCTACAGAACTTAACATATTACCTCCTAAACTTCTATCAAGGATACATCAACTATGTTATCAGCTTTTTTTATATTATCAATTAAGTCATCAGGAACTTTTTGGTCAATCTCTATTGTCATTAGAGAAAGTCCTCCCTTCTCAACCTTAGAAACATTCATGCTGTTAATGTTGATACTATTTTTAGCCAGTATTTCTGTTGCAGCAGCAATAGGACCATAAACATTCTTGTGCTTAATCAATATTATATTCATATCACCGGTAATATTTACTGAAAATTCATTTATTCCCCTTATCTCCATAGCCCCACCGCCGACAGATACTCCCAATATCTTCATTTCCTTTCCCTCGCCATACAAGTCAATAAGTACAGTGTTGGGATGGTCTGGAACTTTTTTTTCACCAATGAAATTTATTTCAATTCCATTCTCTTTGGCATATGAAATTGCCTCTCTTATTCTTACATCATCAGTTTCAAAGCTAAGTAAGCCCCCCACTACAGCAACATCAGTAGCATGACCCTGGTAGGTTTGTGCAAAAGACCCATAAAAATGAATATCTGCCTTCTCTATTTTTGCATTAAATATCTTTCTTGCAAGTCTGCCTATTTTAACAGCACCTGCAGTGTGGGAACTTGATGGACCAATCATTATTGGTCCGATAATATCAAATACACTAGAATATTTCATGTTACCTCCCATTGATTTTTTCTTCAAGTAAGATTATACCTCATTACTTAAACATTACTCTTCATTCATAGTTACTAAAACATCCCCTCTTTCAATCAATGTATCCCCTTGAGGGACAATAATATCTCCCGATGCTCTTTGAATCATTACAATTAAGTGTTTGTCATCCAAATCTAAATCTCTAACCTTTTTATCATAAAATGGATGAGATTCAGATACAGTAAACTCTACCAAGCCTTTGCCTGTCGGGTCGAAGTAACTTTCTCCCCCTAGAACAATAATATCTCCTTCTAGGATTTCTGTTTCCCCCTTTGGCACTATAGATTTACCCATCCTGCCAATTTTTGCAACTATTACATTGAAGGCTAGGTTAAGGTCTTTTACCTTCTTCCCTACCCATCTTGAATCTTCAAATATTTTAGTTTGAAGAAAGCCAATCTCTGACTTGTCTTGGTAGTCATTGAAAGTTTTTAAAACTGTATCAGTTGGGTCTAGCATGTCTAGTTTCCTAGAGGCAGATGGCATTAAAGAACCTTGAATGATTAAAGACATTACACAAATTCCAAAAACAGTATTATATATTTCACCTGAAACCTGAACACCACTATTAACAGACATAACTGCAAAGGCTATGGCTGCTGCACCCCTCAAACCGGCCAATGATATTATCAACTTTTGATTGTTCTTCAACTTAAAAGGTGCTCCAAGTACATAAATCGATAAAGGTCTTGCAACTATAAACATAAACATCATTACAGTGAAGGCAAATGGAAGTGTCCTCAGGAATTCTGACCAGTCTGATAAAATACCCAGCATAAAGAACATTCCAATCTGCATCAAGTCTGCCAAGCCTTCGTAGAAAAAGACTGTCTCCCTCTTTCCCTTGTAGGACTTGTTTCCTATATAAATACCATAAATGTATACTGCTAAAAATCCATTACCACCAAGGAAGGCTGTAAATGAATATACAAGCAATGATGATGCAACTATATAAATAATAAACAATCCATCATGTGACATGTTTGTCTTTTCAATTAAATAATAAAAGATATAGGCAAATAAGAAGCCAAAAATTACTCCTAGACCAACCTGTTGAACAATCATTAATAATATATTAGTCTTTTCACCCAACAATATTGAAAGGAAAATCATTGTCATTGTGTAGGCAAAAGGGTCATTTGAACCTGATTCCAGCTCAAGCAATGGAGCTGTATTATATTTTAAATTTAAGTTTTTACTCCTAAGTATACCTGATACTGAAGAATAGTCAGTTGACCCAACTATAGAACCCAGTAGCATGCCTTCATATAAGGGCATTTTTAGTACATAGTGACAAAAGATTCCGGTAATAATTGCAGTCATAAATACACCTAGAGAAGAATAAATAATAGCAGGAGCTGCAACCGGTTTTGCCATCTTCCAATTAGTTGAAAAGCCACCTTGGAACATTATTATCATTAGTGCGACAGTTACAAACTTGTCAGCAAAAATATAGTCATCAAATTGAATCCCCATGACATTAAAAACCATACCTAGAACAATAAACAAAAGCAGGGAAGGAATTCCCGACTTGTCAGAAACTTTAATCGCAAAAATCGCTAAGAATAATACAATTGATGAAACCAATAATACCATAAATCTACCTCACTTCTTAATTATATACAACTATCATTATAGCATATTATTAATACTCTTTGTAGTTAAAATTTTAATTTTATATAATTTTATATAAAGCATTAATTTAATAAATAATATTATATAATCATCCCTTAATTGGGTATATTAATTCTAAAACTTTGAGGAGGTATATTTTGAGTAAGATAAAAAAGAAGGTATTGTTTGGAAGTGCATTATGTCCTGATTGTCCTCCAGCAAAAAAACTGTTAGAAGAGGCAGGAATCCGGTTTTTATACTTAGACATTACAGGGGACCTTGCAAACCTAAAAAAATTTTTACATTTAAGAGATAATTTTGAAGCCTTTAATTCCATTAAAGAAAATGGTAAGATAGGTATTCCTTGTCTTTCAATTAATGATGGCGAGGAAATTATCTTCGACTTTGAAAGCTTAGACCTTGATAGTCTTAAAAAATGAGGTGTTTTTATGAAAATGACTGAACTTGGTAAAACTGGACTTAAGATTTCACGAATAGGCTTTGGTGGTATTCCCATCCAAAGAATTACAGCTGAAGAAACTGTTGAACTTTTCAAGTTGCTAAAGGACCTAGGAATAAACTTTATAGATACTGCAAGGGGATATACTGTATCCGAAGAGTATATCGGTAAGGCTCTTGAAGTTGTTGGAAGAAAAAACTTTATTATTGCTACAAAAAGTATGGCTAGGACCGGAGATAAGCTTAGGGAAGAGTTTAATATCAGCAAGAAAAACCTAAATATTGACTGTGTAGACTTATACCAATTTCACAATGTAAAAACCCTTGAAGAGTATGAAACTATAACCTCTGAAGGCGGGGCATATGAAGAAGCTTTAAAGCTAAAAGAAGAAGGGTTGATTTCTCATATTGGAATAACCAGCCACAACAAAGACCTTTTGGATAGGATTATCGAATCAAAACTGTTTGAAACTATCCAGTTTCCTTACAACCCTATGGAAAGGCAGGGAGAGGAGTCATTAAAAAAAGCCCACGCAAATGGAATGGGAGTTATTACCATGAAACCACTTGCAGGTGGAGCAATAAAGAATAAGAACTATTCACTTAGGTTTATTTTCGAGCAGGACTTTGTATCTGCAATTATACCCGGAATGGCAAGCAAGGAAGAAGCAATAGAAAATGCTCAAGTGGGTAATAATTTCACTCCTTTGAGTGATGAAGAAAGAAAAGTTTTGATGGATGAAGCCAAAGAGCTCGGCGATCATTTTTGCAGAAGGTGTGGATACTGTGCCCCTTGCACTGTTGGCATTGACATCCCTACCAATTTCCTAATGGAGGGTTATTACAAGAGGTACAACCTTCAAGAATGGGCAACTTCCAGATATAATCAAATGAATCCAAACGCTAAAGACTGTATTGAATGTGGAGTCTGCAAAGAAAGATGTCCATATGATTTAAAAATTAGAGACATGTTGAAAGAAGTTGCTAAGACATTTGAATAAGTATATTAAAAGGGGCCACAAGCCCCTTTTACTTTATCTTCCTAATATAATCTTTCTTTCTTGCTTTCGCTTCTGGATGATTTCCTTTAGGTACACCTAAAGCTATGGTGCAGTAACATCCATAAGTATCATCAATGCCAAAGTCTTTTTGTAACTTCTTGCCCTCTTCTGATTCAAACATTTGCTTGCCCCTGTTTATCCAGCAAGTCCCAAGACCAACTGCATAGGCTGCATTCATAATATTTCCACCTATTAGAGCTGAGTCTGTTTCCGGGTAGGGAGAATCTTTTTTAGCAAAGACTAAAATTATCACCGGAGCACCATAATATGGATTTACCAGACCTTCCCTCCCCATAACCCTAGCACTCATTGTATCTAGTTTTTTTAAAAGTTCTTCTTTTTCTATAGAAACTATAATTGGATTTTGGCTACCCATACCTGTGGGTGCGTATGTCCCCATTTCTAAAACTTTGTCTAATAATTCTTCTTTTACCTTTTCAGTTGAGTATTCCCTAATCGACCTCCTGTTCCTCAAGACTTCTAAAGCTTCTTTTTTCATTAAATCCCCCCATTGACTAAAACTAAATATTAATAATATTATCTATTCTCTTATTATATTCTTCCAATATGCTTTTAACCATAGGGTTATTTGCAGACTCTAAGCTAATAGCTTCTATCCTTGATAGGGGAAGAACTCCTATAGTAGACCCAATAATAAAGGCACCTGAAAGGTTATACATTTCCCTTACAGTGATTGGAGTTTCCAAAATAGGAAGTTTCAAGTCATTTATTATTTCTAGGACCATCTTCCTATTTACAGTCGGAATTATTTCATCTTCAGGAGCTGTTAATATTTTCCCATCCAATATTGCAAAGAAGTTAGACCTACCACCCTCTCTGATTTTTGCATCAGAGTTCATTAACAAAGACTCGAAGGCTCCTAACTTTAAAGTATTTCTACCAATTTCTTCAAAGTCCAAGTCTGAATATATCTTACTATTCGGCCTCCTGTCATATACATATAAGGAGCATGGAACTCCCTCCTTATAGGCTTTCTCTGTAGGAAAACGACTTTGGACAGTGTATGCAAAAATATGCCTATTTTCATAGTCATCATCAACAATCATAAGCTTAATATTTATGTCATCTAATTCAAGCTCCCTAGCAGCAATAAAAAGGTTTACAGAAAGCTCCTCTACCGTTGGTACACTATGGTATCTTAGAAATTCTAAACTCTCAATCAACCTATTAAAATGTTCATCCTTAAAAAGAGGGACACCCCTCACAACCCTTATTGTTTCAAAAAAAGGGTAGGCATCTATTTGGTTAAAAAGCTTCTCTGCTTCCTCCCTATTTTTCTTTACCCCATTGTCTGCGAAAAAATCTCCAACCCCATCAAACTTCATATAATCACCTCTTATAATAGTGGAGAGAACAATCTTGAAATTGATTCCTTAATTTTTGTCATTAAAGTCCTAGCTTCATATTTTTCAATAGTTAATTCCATAGATTTAGAAATATCTCCAACAAACTGACTGGAAAGGATTCTATTAACCTCTTTATCATAACAAATAGCATTAACTTCAAAGTTTAAAATAAAACTCCTAATGTCCATATTGGTTGTCCCAACTGATGTAACAAAATCATCAACTATTAAACACTTGGAGTGCATAAATCCATCATAATATTCATAAACTTTCACACCAGCCTTCAATAATTCGCCCAAGAAAGAAATGCCTGCCCAATAAACAAAGGGGTGGTCCCTCTTCATTGGTATCATTATTCTTACATCAATACCTGAAATAGCAGCAAGTCTCACTGCATCATAAACTGATTCATCAGGAATAAAATATGGACTTTTGATGTATATTCTTTTTTTAGCTGACCCTATCATCCTAATATAGGCATCCTTATTCGATGGCCACTTTGAATCTGGACCGGAAGAAACTATTTGAATACCTGCATTTTTCGAGGTGTTATTCTCTTTCTTAATGTTAGGCAGTTTAATCTCCTCTCTTGTTGCATGTTTCCAATCTAAATAAAACCTTTGATAAAGTCCGGCAATACCATTCCCGGTAATTCTTAAATGTGTATCATTCCAATATCCAAAGGGGGACTTATTTATATACTCATCTCCTATATTAAAGCCACCCACATAGCCTATCTCATTGTCAAACAAGGCTATCTTCCTATGGTTCCTATAGTTTAAACGGAAGAACAGCAGAGAAAACAATAAGGGAAAAAACACTTGAAAAGACCCGCCTGCCTCTTTAAATTCCCTTATATCCTTCTTTCTTATCCTCCTTCCCCCCATTCCGTCTACAAGAAGCTTCACATCTAAACCTTCACTCGCCTTAATAGTAAGCTCTTTTAAAATCAACTTCCCTAGCTTGTCTGCTTTAAAAATATAGTATTCCAAGTAGATACTCTCTTTTGCATTTCTTATGTCTTCTATTAGCTTATAAAACTTCTTTGTCCCATCTGTGAAAATTTCTATAGTATTTCCATTGGTAATAAAGGCTCCTGCGTTCATAAGATTATGCCTAATTAAACTCTCATAAGGCAAATAATTTTTATCTTCAAATGGCATTTCATTTAAGTCCAGTTCTTTTAGTTGTTGTTCCACAAGTTCCTGATACTTAAACTCCTTATCCTCTTGAGATACAAACCTTTCAGCCTTCCTATAGTCTGCTCCAATTAAGAGGTAAAGAATAATACCCGGAGTATGAAAAATCATTATAACCATTATCCAAAGAAGTGTCGATTCAGGATTCTTTCTATGGAAAAAAATTATTATTAATACAAAAATTAAGTCTATATTATAGGCATATTCAATTAAAAATTCTAATATTAATTTTATTATATCCAGCATTTTATCCACCTATTTTCTAGCCTTGTACCTCTTATTTGGATCTAAATATTTCTTTCTTATTCTTAAATTTTTTGGTGTTATTTCAATCAATTCATCATCTTCAATAAATTCTAAAGCCTCTTCTAGGCTAAGGATTCTAGCTGGTGATAACTTAATAGCATCATCTGACCCAGCTGCCCTTATGTTTGTTTCCTTTTTCTTTCTACAAACATTAATATCTATGTCTAAGCCTTTAGGATTTTCTCCAATTACCATCCCTTGATAAACATCTGTATTTGGTCCGATAAACAATATCCCTCTTTCTTCTGCTGAGTTTAAACCATAAGGAGTAGATACTCCCATCTCAAAGGATATAAGTGAGCCCGTTGTCCTCCTTGGAATTTCACCCTTAACTGGTTGATAGGAATCAAAAATAGTATTAATAATACCTTCTCCCTTGGTGTCAGTCATGAACTCTTGTCGATATCCTATCAAACCTCTTGCAGGAATAGAAAACTCTAATTTAGTATAGCCTCCTTGGGGCTCGCTCATGGAAATCAGTTCACCCCGCCTTGAGCCAAGTTTTTCAATCACCGGCCCTATATAGTCTTTAGAAACAGAAATAATAGCTGTTTCCATTGGTTCCATCAAAACTCCCTCTATTGTTTTATATAAAACAACAGGTTTAGAAACTTGAAATTCAAAGCCTTCCCTTCTCATATTTTCAATCAATACAGATAAATGGAGTTCACCCCTACCTGAAACTTTAAAGGTATCTGTAGAATCTGTTTCTTCAACCCTTAAGCTTACATCGGTTTGTAGCTCTCTAAATAGCCTTGTCCTTATCTGCCTTGATGTCAAAAACTTACCTTCTCGTCCAGCAAATGGACTGTCATTTACAGAAAAGTTCATTGCTATGGTTGGCTCTGATATCTTTACGAAGGGAAGAGGTGTTGGGTCAAGTGGTGAACATAGTGTATCACCAATATTGATGTCTGCTATACCTGATATGGCTATAATTGACCCTACATCCGATGAATCTACTTCCTCTCTTTTTAAACCCTCAAACTCATAAAGCTTGGATATCTTTACATTTTTTTCCAAATCAGGATGGTTATAGTTTTTCAAAACTGCATCGGTGTTTTCTTCAATTGTACCTGATTCAATCTTACCGATTCCAATCCTGCCAACATATTCGTTATAGTCAATTGTAGAAATCAAAACCCTAAATGGAGAATCAATATCATAAATAGGACCCGGAATATATTCAACAATTTTGTCGAACAAACTATACATATTGCTTGTTTCTATCTTATAGTCGTCACTTGCATAGCCCTTCTTAGCTGAGGAAAACACAAAAGGAGAGTCTATATATGAATCTGCCCCCAGCTCTATAAACAAGTCTAAAACTTCATCAATTACCTCTTCCGGACGGGCATCCTCCCTGTCAATCTTATTTACCAAGACTATAACAGGCAGATTTAAGTCTAAGGCATTTTTTAAAACAAACTTTGTCTGTGGCATAGGACCTTCAAAGGCATCTACAACGAGGACAACTCCTTCCACCATCTTTAGAACTCTTTCAACTTCTCCTCCAAAGTCGGCATGCCCCGGAGTGTCAACAATATTTATCTTAACATCTCCATAATGAATGGCGGTATTCTTGGAAAGGATTGTGATTCCCCTTTCCCTTTCAATATCATTTGAATCCATCACCCTATCTTCAACAACTTGGTTCTTCCTAAATACACCTGACTCCTTCAAGAGACTATCCACTAAGGTTGTCTTCCCATGGTCTACATGGGCAATTATTGCTATGTTTCTAATATCTTTTCTTCTTTGCATAATATTTCCTTTCATAATTTGAGTATAATATATTCTATCACATATTTAACGAAAAGAAAGACTTTAAGAAAAAAAAGAGTAGGAGAAGATATATCCTCCCCTACGAAACATAAAAAACTATTTTGTTAAATACCTATAAAATAAGTCTGCAAACTCGCCCCTGGTCAACTGCTTATAAGCAAGCATACTCCCATTTTCAGTCTTATCAATTAGTCCAAGACCATAGGCTAAATTAATATAAGCCAAATCTTCTTTCTCAATATTTGAGTCCTTATATGGGTTGGCAAATATTTCTGACCTTTCTGCGATTCTTTCCAAATTATTACTCTTTACTATATACTTAGAATAGTCTAATAATCTAAATTCTGAATCAAGCTTTACATCTTCCTTATTAATAATATTCCTGTCAATTGCAGCTTTAATTATCTTGTCCCTATTTACTGTCGACTCATCAAAGTCTACAGAATTACTCATGACTAAATATAAGAAGTCTACTTGTATCATAGGCTTGTCAGCTTGGAACTTCCCTAGCCTATAACCATAACCTAAATCTTTCAGTCCATTTATTGACTTCTCGTACTTGGTCTCTGCCACATCAGAGTAAGATATTGGGTCTAGCATTTCCTTTCCATCGTAATTCAGAAGTTTTCCATTTGCTGCTGATATCCTTAGGTCCCTTTTAGCAGGTCCCCATACAAACCTCCCTTGCGGCTTTTGACCACCCCCACCATAGTATACCTCGCCGTATAATTCTAAGGGGTTGTCCTTAAAGAAAATATTATAAGCCTTCTCTTTACTAATTCCTCCGTTTAATATCTCTATTCTACCATCATTCCAACGAAGACTATAGCTGGATAAGATACCGCCCTTCTTGGAAATACTTATATCAAAGCCTTCATCTACAATATAGGTGTCTCCATCTATTCTTCTGTAATTAAATGAATAGATATCCCCATTATTCATCAGCTTATTATGCTTATCTAGCTCCAAACTTTCAAACTTTTGAGGGTTAAGTTTCTTTATAAGTTCTTCAGAAATTTTCTTTGCCTCTTCGTATGATATTTCTTTTCCCTTAAACTCCTTGCCAGCATAATAATAAGATACTACTATCTCGGACAGGGCATCAACCGAAACATTGGCATAAAAACCATCAGCATTAGATAGTCTAAATTGCCATATACCTGTTTCCCCCAACATCCCCCTCGAGCTTTGATAAAAACTTGTGTTTTCCAACTTCAAATCCTTTAAAATCGGAAAGTCTCTTTGGGCAATTTCCAAAGCCTTTTCTTGAGAAATAATCCCCTCCAATGTGGAAACTGCTTTTTGTTCTGCAGGTGAAAGAGACTCATCAGTCGCAGCCTCTTTTACATTGGAAACCATATCCCTTGCATACATCGGATAGTCAGATGTTACTATTTCTTTGGTTGAAGCATCAATAGAAAGGCTTGAATATAACTCCGCGAAATATGTTTTAAAGAATGTTTTGCTTTCCTCATAGTCATAGAATTCCTGTGTCATCCTATATAAGCCAAGTTCCTTTTTGTAAATATCCAAAGCTTCTTTTTCACTAATCAGGTTTTTCGTACTTGGAAAGCTCACCTTTGGAAAATTTTGATTAAAGGAAACTAGGGACCCATCCACTGAAGATATTGTTATTCTTCCATTACTTTTAATAGGTATACTGTCTATAAGCTTTTGAAAAATATAATCATAATATATGCCTGATTGGATTTCCTTGTTTTCTAAAATCCTAAACTCATTGTCTTTGAATCCACTTATCTTTTTTATATATTTTGTTGCTTCCTTAATCCCTTGATCGTAAGATAGTTTCTTTTCTCCATCAATGCTTGTGCTACTGTAATAATTTTTTACACTTCCATCCTTGGAAACGGTAATGTTTATTGAATCCCTATTCTTTGAATTTTGCCAGTTTAGATAAAAATCGACTTCATCTTCCGATTGGTTCACACTTGAAGTGAATTTATCGAAATTTTCGTCGATTTTAAACAAGTCTTTCATTTTTAAAATTGCTTTTTTTAGTTCTACATCATAACTTTGGGCAAATATAGTCCTCAAAGGGATTAAAATAAGTATTGCTACCAAAAATAAAGAAATTATTCTTCTCATAAAATCCTCCTAAATAAAATGTTTCTTAACCTTAATACTATTTTTTTCTATAACTACACTATCAGTAAGCCTCTTGACAATAGCAAGTCCCCTACCGTAAGTACATAGTTCATCATTTGGCTCGTTGCAATCTTCTATCCCTTCCCCTTCGTCCTTGACAGAGATAAAAAGCGCACCACCGATTGTCTCAACAGATAAACGAATACACTTTGCCCTTAGACAATGATTGCCATGAAGAATACCATTTATTAATAATTCATTTAATATAATCCGAGTTTCTAAAGCTGCTTCTTTTGTTGGAAATACTTCCTCTAATTCTTCAATAATACTATTGACAGAACTTTTTACAATATCCAAGTCGCTACAGAATACAGCTGAATAATAATAGTCCATATCTCTGTTTCCTTTCTTTGTACATAAATACCCTTTATAAGAAATGCTAATCAAAATAATAGCAAAAAACCTAGTAATTAAATACTAGGCTTTTGCTATTATTTAAACTAATTTTAAAAACTAGGAAGTATATTCTAATATCAAGAGAGGAATTAACTCTGTACCGTTCCTTATAAAAAATCCTATAGTGTAAGCTTTAGAAAAATCTATACCAGACCTTTCCATTTCCTCATAGCTTAAGACTCCTTCTTGGTCTACATTGAGCTTCTTATAATTTTTAGCTTGTTCAACATAAATTTCCAACTGACCTAAGTCTAAGTTCTCGCCTTCGTCTGTCAGAACTATAATTTTCCCTGTAACTGGGTCATAATTAGGAGTGGCTTGAATGTTATTTCCCACAGTGAACTTAATATTATACAGGTATTTCCTTACCTGAAAACCTTCCCTTGGAAAGGCCTGCAATTGAACTCTTTCTGCGACGAAGTTGCTTGCAGTCTTTTTAGATTCAATTAGAACAGTTCTACTTTTACTGTCATAGTTAACTTCAAATCCTATTTTATCACCCAAGTCCCTAAGCATAAAGAAGTTGTTTCCACTTACTAGATAAGCCTTAATTTTAACCTCTTGTCCATTTAATATTATTTTTTGAGGACTTAGGATGCCTTCCCTTGCATCAACCGGTAATGGCTTTAAGTCACCACTTTCAACTTGATATGACTTTCCTGTAGATATTATTACAGCATTCTTATTTGCATCATAGGAAACAGAGAACTTTGACTCTGTCTTATTAAGAATGGCTGCCAGATCTCTTATTTTAAAGTAATTGTTTCCATTTATCAGATATGCACTTATAGACTCCATCCTGCCATCCAGCCTTACCTTTTGAGGCGACGGTAGTGCTTTCACCTTACCAGAAGCTTCAACACTAGTAGAAAGTATTAAAATTACCAACAAAATTATCAATAATTGTCTTTTCATTTCTTCACCTTCAATAATTCAATAGCCTTTTCAAGCTGTTTATCTTTAACCACTTCTCCGTCCTTCATTTCATTTTTTACTACATAATCAGGCTCAATTCCTTTTTTGTGAATTGATATTCCGGAAGGCGTAAGGTACTCTGCATATGTGTACTTTAAAATTGTCCCGTCTTGCATTGGATATAGCCTTTGAATTACCCCCTTGCCAAAAGTTTTCTCTCCAACCAAAACTCCAGCCTTCCTATCCTTAACTGCCCCCGCAAAAATCTCGGAAGCCGAAGCGGAGTTTCCGTTAACTAAAACTACCAATTCATATTTTGAAGCCGGCAACTTAGATTCATATACCTTACTTGTTCCCTTATTGGTCCTCTCGCTTAATATCTTACCACTGGGAACAAATAACTCTGTTATGGACAAGGCTGTTGACAATAAGCCCCCACCATTATCTCTTAGGTCAAATATAAGTTTTTTTACATTCTTTTCATCAAAGGCTTTCAGAGCATTCTTCACCTTTATATAAGAATTCATACTAAACTCTGACAATTGCAAATATCCGATATTGCCATCCAAGATTTCATAACTTACAGGGTTGATTATCACTTCATCCCGAGTAATTTCAAAATTCAGTGTTTCTTTAGCTCTTAATACCTTTAACTTTACCTTTGTACCCTTTTCCCCTCTAATTAACTTCACTGATTCGGATGAGGTCATCCCCTTGATATCCTTGTCATCCACTCTTGTTATTATATCTCCCTTTTTTAGTTTTGACTTTTCAGCTGGAGAGTTTTCATGAACTTTTATAATTTCAAGATAACCTTCATTGTTGGTCATAATTGTAGCTCCTATTCCTGTAAGCCTTCCGGATGTTTCAATAAGCATTTCATCAGCCTCTTCCTTGTTCAAGAAGTCTGAATACTCATCTAATGACTGGAATAAACCCTTCATTATTCCCTCATAGAGGTCGCCTTCCTCAATTGGGAAAGGGTATTCCTTGACTATCATATTTACTGAATCCAGTATAGTGACCAGTTCTTCTTCTGTTAAGCCCTTACTTTCTGCAAAAATGGAACTTGTACTAAAGATTAATAGTAATGCAAGTAATATTGGCAAAAATCTCTTCATTATTCTCCTCCTATTGCCTTAAAAGCTAAATCTATATCCCTTATCAAGTCTTCCACATCTTCCAAACCCACTGAAAACCTCACCATAGACTCTGTAAGTCCAAACTTTTCAAGTTCCTCAGCAGGATAACCCCTGTGTGTCAAGATAGCCGGAACTTCAACCAAGGACTCTGTGTCCCCCAAGCTTACAGCTATCTTGAAAAGTTTTAATGAGTTGACAAACTTCTTTGCTGCTTCCAGTCCACCTTTAAACTCAAAGCTTATTACACCACTATTTCCATCTGCTTGGGACTTATGAACTTCATGACCCTTATGTGAACTTAGTCCCGGATAATTTACCTTCAATATCTTATCTGACTTCTCAAGATATTCTGCTATAGCTTGGGCATTTTTAGAATGTTCCCTCATCCTTATAGGCAGGGTCTTTATCCCTCTCAATATTAACCAAGCATTAAAAGGGGACATTACAGAACCAAATTCACACATGGTGCCAAACTTTAGCTCGTTGATATAGTTTTCATCTTTTGCTATGGCTAAACCTGCAACCACATCGCCGTGTCCTGACAGGTATTTTGTAGCAGAATGTACAACCACATCCGCTCCTAAAGTTAAGGGTCTTTGAAGGTAGGGTGTCATAAAGGTATTGTCAACAACCACCTTGACACTGTGTTCACTTGCTATTTCAGAAACTTTTCTAATATCAATTATAGACAGGTCCGGGTTGGAAGGACTTTCAAAATAAACAACCTTCGTCTTTCCAGTAATAGATTTTTTAAAAGCTTCCAAGTCTGTAAGGTCAACCATTCTTCCTATAATTCCATATTTTTTTAAAACTTCCGTTATAAAACTATAGGCTGAACCGTAAAGTGTCTTGTGAAAAATAACTTCATCATTTGGCTTTAGCAAAGATATTAAGACAGAACTTATTGCCCCCATACCGGAAGAAAATGCCACAGCCCCTTTGCCTTCCTCCAAGTCTGCTATCCTGTTTTCCAACAACCTTAGTGTAGGATTATTCCCCCTTGTATAAACATAGTCGGTTGACCTAAAGTCCATAACAGCATCAGCATGGTCCAAGTCTTCAAAGGTAAAGGTTGAGGTCTGAAATATCGGAGGATTTAAGGCATGGAATGGGTTTTTCTCAACCTGGCCTGAATGTATTGCCCTTGTTTTAAAATTATAATCCATATCTATCTTCCCTACTCATAAACCTTTGCGATTTTCTTTAATTCATCTATTATAGGAATTGATTGAGGACAGCTCCCCTCACAAGCTCCACACTCAATACAGTCTGAAGCCTTGCCCTTATCCTTTGTATAGGCTTCATACGACCTCTTATTGTCCAAGTCAAATTGGCACTTCTCATTATAGGTTTCAAAAAGTCCTGGTATATTAATATTTTGAGGGCAACCTTCAACGCAATATTTACAATCTGTACACGGTATTTCAACCTTGTCATTGATAATTTTAGTAACCTTTTTTATTATTTCCATCTCTTCATCGTTTAATGGTTGGAAATTTTCCATATATGATAGGTTATCTTCCATTTGCTCCATATTACTCATGCCTGAAAGGACCATGTAGACATTCTCCAAGCCGGCAGCAAACCTAATAGCCCATGAAGCTGGAGAAGCATCCTTATTGTATGCCTTCATCAGGTCCACAGCTTCTTTTGGTATTCTTTGAAGCATACCCCCCTTGACAGGTTCCATTACAATAACCCTCTTCCCATGCTTAACTGCAGTTTCATAACATAGTCTTGATTGGATTGAAGGACTTTCCCAATCAAGGTAATTTATTTGTAATTGTACAAAGTCAACCTCAGGGTGCTCGGTAAGTATCTTATCAAGAACATCAGCAGTGTCGTGGAATGAAAAGGCTATATTCTTAACCTTCCCTTCCTTCTTCATCCTATCAACAAAGGCAAATGAGTTTAACTTAGTAATATTCTCATAATTCTTGACATTTAAGTTGTGGTATAAGTAGTAGTCAAAATAGTCTACACCTGTCTTCTCCAATTGTTCATTGAAAATTCTCTCATTATCTTCTTCTGTTTTTAAGAAATTATGGTGGGCTGGTAGCTTAGTAGTTAAAGTATATGAATCTCTTGGATGTCTTGAAGTTAGAAACTCCTTGACTGCCTTCTCGCTTGAATACTTATGGTACATATAGGCTGTATCAAAGTATGTAAAGCCCTTTTCTAAAAATAAGTCTGTCATCTTCTTACATTGTTCAATATCTATTGACCTTGAGTCTTCCGAGTCCAATAGTGGCAATCTCATTAAACCGAATCCTAATTTTTTCATAATATCCTCCTTAATTTTTTAGTCTATCTAGTTCTCCCTCTACTATCTCATCCAAAACCTTCATACCTAAAACTTCTACTGGTGCCTTATCATCGGTTAAGACTCTTGTTTTCTTTTCCCTTTCAACAATATTTTTCCTGGTCCTCTCCAAGGCTTTTTTTGACTCTGCCAGAAAGTCCATCGATGTTTCCATATTTTCTATTTCAAAGTCCAAACGACTTAAAGCTTCCTTGTCAGATGTAGCAAAAAGCTCGACATTACCTCCGGCTTCAACTGTATAGACATATGGATAGACAGCTTTTACAGTTGAAATTATGTAGTCATTAATCATCCCCTCCTTGGAAGACTTCATATTCATATTTAATATTAATACCCCTCCATCCTCTAAATGACTCTTAGTTTCTTGAAAAAATTCCACTGTCGACATTTGAAAGGGTATAGTAATGTCTTGATAAGCATCCACCATTATTAGATCATACTTGCCGGCCTTCTTTAAAAATGCCCTGCCGTCTTCCTCATAAATATTAATCTTGTCTGATATGTCAAAATACTCCCTTGCTATGTCAATAATCCCCCTGTCTATCTCAACCCCATCAACCTCCATGTCGGGAAAATATTTTAAGCATAGGCTGGGATATGTACCTGTACCAAGTCCTAAAACCAGCATGCTGTCTTTATCTTTTGACATAAAAGGAGCTGCATAGGCGTAATCATAGTACATTCCCGTAAAATCTTTATTCTTTTTCTTTATGGACTGGACTCCAAAAAGAATATGGGTAGACAGTATGATATCTTCTTCTGTTTCTTCCACCCTCAAGTAGTTGTATACGGACTCCCCTTCGTAAAGAGTGTTCACCCTGTCAAAGGCTATAGGTTGATTATTAGAAAAAATTCCCGATAATATTATTACTATAATTGCAGCTAGGGGCAAAGTCTTCTTTTTACCTGCTGAAATAAAATAAAGTAAGCTCAATATTGCAAGTATTAAAGAAAAAATTAAAAAGGTCATCTTTGTACCAAAGGCTGGTATTGTAAAAAAGGTTGGAATAAAAGTTCCAATTATACTTCCGATTGTCTGTAAAGCTCCCAAGTTCCCAATAATTTCACCATTGTTTGACAGGTCATCCATTACATACTTGGAAAGGGAAGGAGTGATTGTTCCCAAAAGCAGCAAGGGATACACAAAGAGTAAAAGGCAAGACAGGAAAGCTGCCCAGATTAAAAACCTGCCCGGTAAATACATGGATATACCTGCTGACAAGGCAATAACATACTTGCCTAAAACCGGAATTAAAGCAATCCATATTGCAGCAATTAATAGCCTCTTAAATAAGACTGCCGGGTCCGGATTCTTATCAGCGGACTTGCCCCCAATGACATTGCCAATTGCCATAGCTATCATTATCGTTCCTATAATAATCGTCCATATTACTTGTGAAGATGAAAAGAATGGCGCGAGAAACCGACTTGCCGCCAATTCCACCGCCATTACACTCATACCTCCAAAAAACTCTGTTGCATATAGGAAAAATTTATTGTTTAAAACACTTTTATTTTTCATTCCTTGTAATAGTCCTTTAACTCTATAATTTTTTTGATGTTTCTAAGTTCTGCCAGTATTAAATTAAGTGTATATTGAATACTAAAGGCAATTACAAAGCCAATAATGATTAAAACTGTCTTAGTATTGAACTCTATCACAAGTCATCAATCCTCTTTCTTTAAACTTCCTATCCTCTCTTCCACTTCAGCCAACATCCCTCGATACTTTTCAAGCTTTTCCCTTTCTTCATTGACAACCTTTTCTGGTGCCTTGTCTGTAAAGCCCTTATTGGCAAGTTTCCCTTCTGCCCTCTTTATTTCAGAAATTAAGTTTTCCCTTTCCTTGTTTAACCTTTCTACTTCCTTTTCAAAGTCAATCAGTTCAGAAAGCGGTATAAAGACATTGGCCTTCTCCAATACTATTTGAACATAATCTTCTCCAAGTCCATCATTGGAATCTCTTACTTCCACTTTGTCGGCAGAAGATAAGTTTTTAAAGTGAAGTTCATTTTCCTGTAAAATCTTAGAAATTTCTTCATCCTTTGTGACAAATATTTCAGTCGCCTTCTTTGATGGAGGAATATTCATCTCTGCCCTTATGTTCCTTATGGCTCTAATAGCCTCCTTAACATACTCTATATTGTCTTCAGACTCTCCATAACCCAAGTCTTCATATACTGGAAAGCTTGAATCTATAAGCATTGTCTTCCTGTTAGGCAAGAAGCTCCAAATTTCCTCTGTAATGAAAGGCATAAATGGATGGATTAACTTCAGGATATTTGATAATACCCTTAGTAAAACACTCTTAGCAACAGCCTTATCGGACTCGTCATCTGAGAATAGTCTAGGTTTAACCATTTCAATATACCAGTCGCAGAAGTCATTCCAAGTAAAGTCATAAACTTTATCTGCAGCCATTCCAAGCTCGTACTTGTTTAAATTATCAGTCGCTTCCTTAACAGTTGTATTTAACTTCGCAAGTATCCACTTGTCTTCTTCTCTAAGCTTTGTTTCATCAAGACTTTCCGAAACACTTTCATCCAAGTGCATCATAACAAACCTTGACGCATTCCACAACTTATTGGCAAAGTTCCTGCTTGCTTCAACCTTTTCAGTGGAAAACCTCATGTCATTACCAGGAGTATTGCCTGTTGAAAGGGTAAACCTTAAGGCATCAGCCCCGTAGTTTTCAATTATATCTAATGGGTCTATTCCATTACCCAAGGACTTACTCATCTTCCTACCTTGGGCATCCCTTACGATACCGTTGAATAGTACATCTCTAAAAGGTATTTGGTCCGTTTGCTCTAATGATGAGAATATCATCCTTGCAACCCAGAAGAAGATTATGTCATAGCCTGTAACAAGTACATCTGTTGGGTAGAAGTATTTAATATCTTCAGTTTCCTCCGGCCAACCTAGGGTTGAAAATGCCCATAGGGCAGAAGAAAACCAAGTGTCCAATGTATCTTCATCTTGCCTTAATGAACTTGAACCACACTTTGGACAAGACTTTGGTGTCTCTTTTGAAACAATTATCTCGCCACAATCACAATAGTAAACAGGAATCCTATGCCCCCACCATAACTGTCTTGAAATACACCAGTCCCTAATATTTACCATCCAATTCTCATAAACTTTTCCAAGTCTAGGAGGGTAGAATTTAACTTCCCCATCATAGTAAACCTTCAAGGCCCTGTCAGCCAAATCCCTCATCTTAACAAACCATTGCTTTGAAATAAGAGGTTCAATTATTGTTCCACATCTTTCACAATGGCCTATGGCATTTTCGTGGTCTTTGGCCCCTTTATAATAACCTAATTTATCAAAGTCTTCTATAATTTTCTTCCTGGCTTCAAACCTGTCCAGCCCACTATAGTCCCCATAACCATCAGCTATGGTCCCATCTCCATTAATAACAATACATTGACCAAGGTTATGTCTTTCACCAACTTCAAAGTCATTAGGGTCGTGGGATGGAGTAATCTTTACAGCACCTGAGCCAAAACCCATCTCTACATAGGAATCTGCTATTATTGGTATCTCTCTTCCAACTACAGGTAATACTAAAGTCTTTCCAATTAAATGTTTGTACTTTTCATCCTCAGGATTAACAGCAACAGCCAAGTCTCCTAAAATAGTTTCCGGCCTTGTGGTTTCTATCTCTATACCAGCTTCACCATCCTTTAAAGGATAGAAAAACCTCCAAATTTTACCATGAGAGTCTTCATGCTCAACTTCTGCATCTGAAAGGGCAGTCTTACAGCTTGGACACCAGTTAATAATCCTGTCACCCCTGTAAATCAAGCCCTTATTATAAAACCTAATAAAAACTTCCAATACTGCATTTGAAAGCATATCATCCAGAGTAAACCTGGTCCTTGACCAATCACAGGAAACACCAAGTTTCCTAAGCTGAGTCATTATGTTTCCACCATATTGCCTTGTCCAATTCCAAGCCTCTTCAAGGAAGGCTTCCCTCCCCATCTCCTTCTTAGTTTTACCTTCTGATTCAATTTTTTCAACAACCTTCATTTCAGTAGAAATGGAAGCATGGTCAGTTCCCGGTATCCAAAGGGCAGAATAGCCTTCCATCCTCTTCCACCTGATTAAAATATCCTGTAATGTATTATTTAAGGCATGACCTATATGAAGGACTCCTGTGACATTAGGAGGAGGCATCAAAATAGTGAAAGGCTTCTTATGCTCATCTATATGGGCAATAAAATGTCCTCCCTCTTCCCACTCCTTATATATCCTATCCTCAAAAGCTTTCGGATCATAATTCTTTTCCATAATTCCTCCTATGCCGCTCCTATATCCCCTGAGTTGTATAGGGAATAATAGAGTCCTTTTTTATTTAATAATTCTTCATGGTTTCCTTCTTCAACAATACCATCATCGGTTAAAACATAAATTCTGTCTGAATTCTTTATAGTTGTTAACCTGTGTGCAATAGTAAGTGATGTCCTTCCCTTTGCAAGGCTCTCCAGTGACTTCTGTACAATATGTTCACTTTCATTATCCAAGGCAGAGGTCGCCTCGTCTAAAATTAAAATCGGCGGATTCTTTAAAAATACCCTTGCAATTGAAATTCTTTGCTTCTGTCCACCTGATAACTTAACCCCACGCTCGCCCACATATGTGTCAAAACCCTCCGGCAATTCTTCAATAAAGTCCAAAGCACCGGCAAGTCTTGCAGCCTCAATGGCCTCTTCCTTAGTCGCATCAGGCTTACCATACATTATATTATCTAAAACAGAGCCGGAGAACAAGTAGACATCCTGTTGGACCATGCCTATGGAGTTCCTTAAACTCTTTAAAGTATAATTGTTTATATTTTCACCATCTATCCTTATTTCTCCGTCAGTTAGGTTATAAAATCTTGGTATCAAATTACTAATCGTGGTCTTTCCACTACCAGAAGGACCGACCAAGGCTACCCTTTCCCCAACATTTATTTTCAGATTCAAGTCTTTTAAAACATGACCACTATCGTCATTATACTTGAAGGATACATCTACAAACTCAATTTCTCCCTTTACATTCTTCAGTTCAACAGCATCATCTTCATCAAAGATTTCAATATCTGCATCCATCAACTCAACAAATCTTTCAATACCGGTCATACCCTTTTGAAACTGTTCAGTAAATTCAACAATCCTAGAAACAGTTGTAAGTAATGTTCCAACATATAAGATATAGGCAACAAAGTCTCCGGCGTTTATGGAACCTCGCATCATAAAATAACCGCCAAGTATAATAACCGAAAGATACATTATCCCGTCAAAGGCTCTGGTCACTGTATGAAAGGCTGCCATATACTTGTACATGTACTTTTTTATGTCAAGGAACTCTAAATTCCCCTCGTTAAACTTTTCCCTCTCAATGTCCTCATTGGCAAAGCTCTTAACAACCTTAATCCCAAGAAGACTGTCTTCAATCCCCGCATTCAACTCGCCAATGTGTTCCCTCTGTGTCTTAAAGGCAAATCTCATCTTCTTCCTGTACCTACCGGCAACAATAATCATAATAGGTATAATGGAAAAAATTACCAGTGTCAAAGGCACATTTATCCTTAGAAGTATAATAAAAGAAATAGTAAATTTTATAAGTCCAATAAAATATTCCTCAGGACAATGGTGGGCAAATTCCGTGACATCAAAGAGGTCATTGGTAATCCTTGACATAATCTTTCCGACCTTAGTCTCGGAATAAAAAGAGTCAGACAGCTTTTGCAGGTGGTCAAAGGCATCCCTCCTCATGTCGGTTTCAATCTTTGCCCCCATTATATGACCTATACTCTGCTTATAATAGTTTCCAACCAATTCAACACTTCTTAAAATTAAATATAAGAGAGCAAGTTTTCCCAATATAGAAACAGTAAGTTCTAACTGTGGATTGGTTGCATAGTTTGTTAAAGACCTAGTTATCAATGGAAATACAAGTTCGCAACCCGTTGTCATGGCGGCTGCGAATAGGTCTGTAAAAAATATAAACTTATACTTCTTAAAGTATGGAACAAACCTCTTCAACAGGTCCATATTCGTATATTTTTTCTTCTTCTCTTTCATAAAATCACTCCCAGCTAATTATATCATAAAATCCATTGAGAATAAACATTTTTCAAGTTTCAAAGAGTTGTTAATGTTCCAAGATAAAACAACGAATTTATTCGTAGGAACGGTACCCCTCCGTCCCTCATCTTTAAAGCCTTTCTAAAACCTCCCGAATAGAAAGTCCCTTTTCCTCTGCTATTCTCTTTATATCTTCAAACTCATACTTTTCCTTTTTAACTCCAAAACCTTCAGATTCTTTTACATCCAGCTTTCCAAAGACTGTATCTCTGGAGATAATCTTCCTGTCCATTGTATGCCTGTTTATATTAAATTCCCTAACCCCAATAGTAGATGAATACTTAAAGATACAAGTAACTATCCCTTCCTTCTTTCCTTCATCTGCAATAACTGTTAAAAGTGTTCCAGGCCTCCCCTTCTTCATGATCACCGGAGTGAAGAAGACCTCCCTTGCCCCCTCGTCAAAAAGTCTTTCCATTAAAAAGGCAAGTTCTTCACCTGTAGCATCATCAATATTCGTTCCAAGCTCGACTATTCCACCTGTCGCCCCTGTTTCTCCCCAAAAAGCCCTGGTAATGTTAGCTTGTTTGAAGTCCTTGCTCCCTGCCCCAAGACCAATTTGTTTTATCTTCATTATCGGCATCTGTCCAAATTCATCAGCAAAATGTTTAATAAGAGCCGCACCTGTCGGAGTTAATAATTCTCCCTTAATGTCTGTCTGATAAACAGGCATGTCTTTAATAATATAGGCAGTTGCCGGTGCAGGAACCGGAAGAATTCCATGGGCACACTTTACATTCCCACTCCCTATATGAATAGGACTCACGATTACCTTCTCCGGTCCAAGCATCTCCACAAGTAAGGAAACACCAACCACATCAGCCACAGCATCAAGGCTCCCCACCTCATGAAAATGGACCTCATCAACTGGCTTGTCATGGGCTTTAGCTTCAGCCTCCCCTATTAATTTATAAACAGCTATGGCATCTTCCTTTACCTTGTCGCTTATACTCAATTCATTAATAATATCCTCTATTTCTTTTAAGCCCCTGTGGTGATGTTCATGGCTATGGTCGTGTTCATGCCCGTGGCTATGGCTATGGTCGTGATGATGTCCATGTTCATGTGTATGTTCGTGTTCATGTGTGTGTTCATGCTCATGTTCATGTGTATGTTCGTCTTCATGGTTATGGTCATGGGACTCCTCTTCCTCCCCATTGACAAAGACCCTCATTTTATTTCCAACAATCCCTGCCCTTTCAGCCTTTTCTACCCTTAGCTCAACTCCCTCTATGGAATTCATAATTTTTAAAAATTCTTCCTGTTCATCAACCAAGTCATATAAGGCTCCCATCAACATATCTCCTGATGTCCCCATATTTAATTCTAAAAATAAAGTTTTCAATTATATTCCTCCTCTTTATAAGCTGTATTATATGAATCTGTGGGGCGAATACTATCCGCCCGTTCATTATGAACAATACTCAACTAAAATAATATTATACCCTATTTTCTAGCATATAACAATTCCTATGGACAAGTCTTTAATTCAACTATATAATATAGCTGAGGTGATAATATGAGTTTTGACGGAATCGTAACCTACTGCGTAAAAGAAGAAATTAAAAATATACTTGAAGATAAAAAAATTGAAAAAATACACCAACCAAATAAGGATGAAATAGTCCTTAACTTTAGAGGGCTAAAAGAAAGGCTTTTAATCTCCGCCAACACCAGCAGGGCAAGAGTCCTCCTTACAGAAAAAAGGTATGAAAACCCACAAAGCCCTCCCATGTTCTGTATGCTAATGCGAAAGCACCTGCAAGGCGGCATAATAACATCTATTGACCAGCTAGGGCTCGATAGGGTTATTATTTTAAACATTAGAGCCTATGACGAACTTGGAAATGTTGGGAACAAACGTCTAATAGTGGAACTTATGGGCAAGTTTAGCAATATAATCCTCGTTGACACAGACGGTATAGTAATTGATGCTATAAAGAGAATATATAGGGACATGTCTGAAAGAGAAGTCCTTCCAGGATATGACTTTGTAGAAGCAATTAGACAGGACAAATTAAATATTTTTAACTTTACAAGAGAAGACTTTATGTCTCGCCTAGAAGGCCTTGACAATAACCTTAAAGCTAAGAGGATTTTATACAATGTCTTTGAAGGTTTTGGACCTTTAATAGCTTCTGAGCTAATGTACAGGACCGGTATAGATATTAGCAAAACCCTGTCATTAATCGATGACGATGAGAGGGAGAAACTCTTCCATGAATTAGAGAAACTAAGTTCTGCTTTAACCAATAAGGACTTCTCTCCTTCTATTTATTATAAGGACGACTCTATGTTGGCTGTAAATTCCTTTTATTGTCTGGGAATAACCGAACTCGAAGGTACAAGCTCCAAGTCTTTTCCAACCATGTCCGAATGTTTGGAGTCAGTTTATGATACAAGAGACGAATTTGACTCCATCTCCCAATTAAGTTCCAATATAAGAAAGAGCCTATCATCCGATATTAATAAGCTTAATAGGAAAATCCAAAAGCAAAAGGAAGAACTTATTGAAAGCAGGAACAGAGAAACTCTTAAGGTCTATGCCGATATCCTTTCAGCCAACCTCCACCTTAGTGTAAGAAATGGTGACTCCATAGACCTGGATAATTTTTACGATGAATATAAAAAAATAACTATCCCACTTGATAAAAAATTAAATCTACAGAGGAATGCAGAAAGTTATTATAAGAAGTATTCCAAGATGAAGAATAGAGAAAATCGTTTGACCTTGGAAATACCAAAGGCTGAAAGAGAACTGGAATACTTGGAAAATGTCCTTCAAAGCTTGGATAATATAACAACTGTGGCTGAAATTGAAGATATAAGAACTGAATTAGAGGAAACTGGTTTCTTGGAAGTTAAGAAAAATAATAAAAAGAAAACTCCACCTTCATCACCATTCAAATATGTCACAAAAGAAGGCTTTACAATATATGTAGGAAAAAACAACAAGCAAAATGAATTGGTTACAATGAAAATAGCCGGTCCCGAAGATATATGGATGCACATTCGGGAAATGCCCGGCTCCCATGTAATCATTAAAACCGAGGGCAAGGAAGTTCCTGAGAATACCCTTTTAGAAGGAGCCTTTTTAGCCAAGCACTATAGCAAGGCTAAATTCCTTAAGACAGCCCCTGTAGACTATACACAAAAGAAGTTTGTATCAAAAATGAAGGGTGGAAAACCCGGTATGGTCAACTATAGAGAATTTAAAACTGTCATGCCACCAGAGGATATTAAGATTTCAGATTTTACTTTGGAGTAGGTACTTTAGCTTTTGAAGGAGGTTAAATATGTATAAAGATATCAAGGAAAAAATTGAAAATATTAGTGGTTTAATTGGAAACACACCCCTCTTGGAAATTATTTTTGAATATAAGGGAGAGGAGCGTAGGATTTTTGCCAAAGCTGAGTATTACAACTTTACAGGAAGCATTAAAGACAGGATGGCACTTCATATTTTAAAGAAGTCTTATGAGGATGAAACTTTAAAAGTTGGAGATAAGATAGCGGAAGCTACGAGTGGGAATACCGGCATTTCCTTTGCTGCAATTGGTGCTTATCTCGGGCATAAAGTTTCAATATATATGCCTAATTGGATGAGTACAGAAAGAATAAAAATAATTAAGTCTTTTGGAGCTGAAGTTGTATTGGTTTCTCCTGAAGAAGGTGGATTTTTAGGCAGTATTCAAATGACAGAAGACTTAAAAACTAAGAATGATAATATCTTTCTACCTCACCAGTTTTCTAATAAGTATAACATTGAAGCCCACTATCAAACAACTGGACCTGAGATATACAAACAATTGGAAAAGCTAGGGCTAAATATTGATGGATTCCTTGCCGGAGTAGGAACTGGTGGGACATTGGTGGGTACGGGAAAATATTTAAAAGAAAAAAATTCCAAGCTAAAGCTTTATCCTATGGAGCCTGCCAGCTCGCCAACTTTATCCACCGGACATAAAATCGGAAAACACAGGATTCAAGGGATATCTGATGAATTTATTCCTTCTATTGTCAATCTTAATGTACTGGATGAAATTATCCCGGTTGATGATGGTGACGGAATAATTATGGCTCAAAACTTATCAAAAAAACTAGGCCTTGGCCTTGGAATATCTTCCGGTGCAAACTTCATAGGCGCCTTAAAAGCACAAGAAAAGTTGGGAAAAAATTCAGTGGTTATAACAGTCTTTCCGGATGATAACAAAAAATATTTAAGTACAGATTTGATGAAAGAAGAAGAAGTAAAAGATTCCTATCTTTCTAAGGATGTAAAGTTAATTGGGCTTGTAGCACATACAATTAAATAGAATTTTAATATACCTTCTAAAAACTTGAGAGCTAATAGATTTTTCCACTAGCTCTCAATAATTAAATTAATAAGTTCAATTACCTTATCAACGAAAATTTTTTCTTTATTTCATTTGTCAATATAAGTTAGACAATTTGCCATAAATATTTTTAGGCTAAAACCTCAACAGGTGTTTTATAGTTTAATGATTTTCTTGGAATGTGATTCCTAAAACTTGCTACTGATTGTATAAA
>JAAYNG010000093.1 GCA_012520935.1 Tissierellia bacterium
AATACTATAAAGATATAGAAGAGGAAATTGAGTATGCAAAAGATTATTTAGAATAATATCAAAAGACCACACCAGAGAATTTAGTCTCCAATGTGGTCTTAATCTTGCTAACCCTTAAAGCTGTTCACTTAAGTTTTTATCCAATCCCTATCTGACCGCTCCTAAAGCCCCATTTTTATGCTTTCTTATTTGCTGACTCACACTTTTCGGACTTTTCAACTCCCAAGTTTTTAAGTTTTTAACTGCCAAGCTTCTAATTGCTTTAATTTCTTAAACATCCAATTGGTATAACATAAACACCATCCGGTCTTTTATAAGCATATCCACTTCCTGTAATCACAACTAAAAAAGATGGTGAGTTCATTTTGTCTGTGTCAATTTTCTCTTTTAACCTTAGTAGGTTCTCTGCACCATAATCAATGGCCTTATTTCCCAACTTAACTTCAACAGCCCCCCATATCCCATTCCTAAAATGTAATATTGCATCAGCTTCTTGTCCACTATGGTCTCTATAATGAAATAAATTTCCTTCCAAGTTTTCTACATATACTCTTAAATCTCTAATAACTAAAGACTCAAAAAGAAGTCCTAAAGTTTCTAAATCATTCAAAAGGTCTTTGGAATTTGCATTAAGAAAATATGCAGCTATTGCAGGGTCAACAAAGTGCCTAGTAGGACTTGTAGAAATTGTCGTTTTTGACCTTAGGGCAGGACTCCAGGCAGTCAAGTCTTCAATAACAAATATCTTGCTTAATGCATCAATATATTCACTCACAGTTTTTCTGTTTATTGAATCAAAATTGGCTGTGACATCAGCAGTTATCGTTTTTATAGTAGCTTGACTTGAAATATGTCTAGAATATGACCTTAAAACATGTTCAACCTTATCCGCATTTCTTTCAATCCCGTCGGCAGTAGAAATTTCAGTATTAATGATTGCTCTACAATATCCTGCAACCTGCCTTTGTTTAACATGTAATTCTTTTCCTACAGAAGCTGGCCAGCCTCCACCAACTATCAGTTCAGCTATATCTTCAATATCATGCGGTGACTTGCTAGCTATCTCCTCACCATTTATCAGATTTTTAATACTTACTTCCCCGTTAGAATCTCCACTTTCATACAAACTCATAGTTCTCATATGAAGTCTTGAAATCCTACCCGTTCCTGAATGGGCAATAGCAGACTCATAAACACTGGTAGAGCCTGTAAGTATATATAAACCGATCTCACCTCTTTGGTCTACGCTAAAACGAACTGCATCCCAAAGCTGAGGAGCATCTTGCCACTCATCAATAAGCCTAGGATTATCACCTTCTAACAATAAGGAAGGCTTTATGTCGGCAAGTCTAAGGTTTTGCTCCCTTTCATCTGGGTTCTGAAGAAATAAAGTACTTTTAGCTTGATTAAGTCCGGTTGTAGTTTTCCCACACCATTTAGGCCCAGTAATTAATACTGCACCAAATGCCTCCAACTCATCCTTCAATGTCTTATCTACTAACCTTTCAATATACTTACTCATCCCTGCACCACCTCATATTTATTATATCATTAACTCCCACTTTTGTATATTCCTAACTCTCGTTTTTTTGAACTTTTAACTCCCAAGTTTTGACACAGTGAAAACTGAGTATCTTCTACACTTGAAATGGCTTATTTTAATGTATTAGAATCATCCGCCATAAAATGGTCAACCAGTTTCATGTAACTAATATTCTTATCCTTAAATTTAATACACCACTCCTTAGTAAAGTCATGAATTTGTTTATTATCTGTCATTTTGATAAACTTCTATTCATAAAAAATCTGCGAAAATGTTTAGTTGCTTAGATGTTTCTTTAAAACTATGATTTTCTAGCTTTGTCATAAGACTTATATTATTTTGCAAATTTATATTTCTGATCCCTAAATTATTTATGGAAATTTACTCTTTTAAGTTTTGATTTTTAAGTTTCATATTGTAATAATAATTATATACATAAAAGCAAACCAAGTATTTTTGCAAAACCACTATATACTTTACTCTAATTAGTAAAATAAGTTTGACAAATTTCTGCATAGGCTGCATAATAAATTAAGCATTATTATTAAAAAGGAGGTAATTCTATGGAGAAAAATATCCGTCAACCGACAACATTTGAAGCACTATTGCCAATAATCGCAATGATGGTTTTTATTATTGCCGGAATTAAGTACTGGGATCTGGAACCTCACATCCCTATTGTGCTTGCATGTATCGTAGCAGTTATTATTGCCATGCGCATAGGCTACAGTTGGGATAGTGTTATCTCAGGAATTTTAGACAGCCTTGGCAGGGCAAATGAAGCCCTTCTTATCATAATGGTAGTAGGAATGTTAATTGGTAGCTGGGTTTTGGCAGGAACAATGCCAGCAATGATCTACTAAGGTTTAAATTTATTAACACCCAGCCTCTTCCTTCCAATAGGAATGGTACTTTGTGCTATAGTAGGTTTAGCTACAGGTAGTTCTTGGACAGCATCAGGAACCGTTGGCGTTGCTTTAATGGGTGTAGGACAAGGATTAGGAATTAATCCTGCAATATCTGCTGGAATGGTAATTTCTGGTGCATATATGGGGGATAAGTGGTCTCCATTATCTGATAGTACCAATGTAGCGGCAGCTACAGCTGAAACTCCATTATACGAACATGTTAGGTCAATGATGACTACTACATTACCAAGTTTTATCATCGCAATGATTTTATAGCTATTGTAGGAATTAAAATCAATACTGCAGGTTTTGATGCACACTTGGTTACAGATATTCAAGACTCATTATTGGCAAATTTCAATATCAATGTATGGGTTTTGTTGCCAGTGCTAGCTGTAATATTTGGTGCTATGTTTAAGGTTCCTGCTATACCTTCATTACTATTTGCAACTGCTTTAGGAGGAATTGTTGCAATTGTTGGACAAGGAGCAAGTGTTGGTGAGTTCTTAAGAGTTACTCATTATGGATTTAATATTGACACTGGAAATGAAGTTACTAATGCATTACTAAACCGAGGTGGTTTAGATTCCATGATGTGGACTATTTCTCTAATAATGTTCGCCCTTGCCTTTGGAGGTATTTTAGAAAAATGTGGATTTGTAGAAGTGCTTTTAGGTAAAGTAACAAAGAATATTAAAACAGTTGGTGGTCTTGTTACAGCTACTATTATTACTGGGATAATATGTGATTTTGTTTTGACAGACCAATATTTAGCAATAATAGTGCCTGGTAGGATGTATGCTCCTGCGTATGATAAGATGAATTTGAAGCGAAGTTTTCTATCAAGAACTCTTGAAGATGGTGGAACTATGTGGTCTCCTCTTGTGCCATGGAATGGGTGTGGAGCATATCAAGCTGCAACACTAGGAGTTCATAATTTTGAATTTCTACCATATGCTTTTATGAACTTGATAAACCCTCTTACTGTTATTATTATGTCTTACTTAGGAATAGGAGTAAAGTATAATGACGAACAAGATAAAGATCAAAAAGAAAAATCCTAGTGAGGAATTTGAAATACTGTATTCAACAGAATCTGAAAGAATGAATAAGTTTATGCCATTAGTATCAGGTGGTTTGTTACTTCTTGCAGTAATTTCTAAAAGTCCGTATACGCTAACTATAGGAATATTTTTATTGGCTCTTACTTTTTACAATAAAGAACATATAGTAAATAAAGATGGGCTAGTAACAATATATGAATTTTTAAAAATAAAACATGAAGAGATATGGACATATAAAGAAATTGATTCTATTTTTATAAAAAAACACCTATGGACAAATCTTTTCTCTACTTTAGAAAGGATAATAAGTTGCGTAAAGCAGTATTTAGTAGCAATGACTTGGATAATATTGTAAGTATATTCAAGAAAAATAATTCTAATATTGAGATAGAAGATGCTGATAGATTAATAAATTAATCGGATAGGACCCCATAATCAAATTTGGGACCTCCCAGTCGAGTAAATAATGGGAGTTTCACCTCTTACTTTTCACAGAACCCTAGGTGAAGGTCTCCCTTCATACTGCTCTTATCATTCACCATTAACTATATTAATACGATCAATGGACAAACAAGTTTGGCTCTCTGCTTCTTATGTCAGAGAGCCATTTTCTTGCTAATTGTCTTAATGCTGAACTTTATACTGTTCTCAAATAAAAATTTCGTTCTGTCCTACATCAAATTATGACAGTACACCAAGTGTAAAATCTTAAGCAATATCAACACTTTATAAATCTATTTCTCCATTTAAAAACCTTTCTGCATTAATGTTTTTTATACCTGATTTTGAAAAATCAAGTGTATCTAAACTTAATATAATCTTTGGATAGTTATCCTCTATCATTTCAAGAGATCTCAATTCCCGCTCCCTTGTCCTTTCATCCATCAAGCTCAAACTAACTTGTATATAAATTATCTCCTCATTTTTTTCACAAATAAAGTCAATTTCGTATCCCTCTATTTCACCTGTATAAAGTTTATATCCTCTACGAAGTAGTTCTAAAAATACAAGATTTTCTAAAATGTGACCATAGTCTTTGTTACCGCCGGAGGTTAAAGATGTCCTCAAACCCGGGTCTACTCCATAGAATTTATTATTTCTTGAAAAGACCCTTCTCCCTTTTAAATCATATCTTTCCAATTCATAAATTAGGTAGGCTTCTTTTAAGTATTCTATATAAATGGATACAGTTTCTTCTTTTGAATTAATTCCTAGCTCAGATTTTATTGTATTAGCAATCTTTCTAATTGAAAACATTGATCCTGAATTTTGGAATATAAAACTTGCTAAAGCTCTTAAAAGATGGCTATTATTTATTTTATTTCTTAGCATTACATCTTTTAATAAAACAGAATCTAGTAAATCATTAAGAAATGTACTTTTTGAATGATTGTTTTCAACTCCTACAACCCCTGGAAATCCACCAAAAGTCATATAGTCCTGCAATATTAAAGTGGAATCTTTTATTCTAGACTCCCTTAAGGAAAATGGATAAACCACAATAGATACATATCTTCCGGCTAAATATGTAGCAAGTTCAGATGAAAGCAATTTAGCATTTGAACCAGTAATTACAATGTCTATTTTCTTATCTAAATTAAGAGAATTTATAGCAACTTCCCATTTATTTACAATTTGTATTTCATCAAATAACAAATAATAATCTAAATCTTCTTTAGTTTTTTCTTTTATATACTTATGAAGCTCAGTGCTCTCGTGCAATTCTATAGTATCCATGTTTTCAAAATTCAAATAAATAATTTGTTTATCAGTAACTCCATTTTCTTGTAACCAATTCTTATATTGGAACATTATAGTGGACTTACCTGATCTTCTAACACCTGTGATAATTTTTATTACATCTTTATTTTTCCACTCTTTCAACCAGTTAAGTTCTCGTTCTCTGATTACCATTGCTTCTCCTCCTATGACAATATATAATATTAAAATAATTATATCACCTTCAGAGAGATGTTTCAAGAATTTTAAAGTTTTATTTCGCCCTCGGGGTGATATATTTTTCATTTTAATATATTATATCACCATGATAAGGATATGTTTGTAATCTTAACTATAAAATCAAACAGCATAATCGACAGTATAATTATATTTATCTTTCTTAACTTTAACTGGTCGAAATTTTTAATCCTTTTATCCAGAAATGGTTTTATAAAGTAGTAGATAACCATTCCAAAGACTGCAAAGCGGATTGAATGGTTTAGGGAAATATAGCCCATAAAATTAAAGGACCAGTTGGAATAGTCCCAAAGTCTCATGTTAAAAAACTTATCCAGTATAAAGCCTACTACTAATTCAATAATAGTAGTAATCATACCCATTACAAGGCCTGCCTTTAAGGTAGACTTAAAATCGTGTTCATTCTTTGGTATAAAAATAGAAAATGAAAGCAGAATTATGATTATAGCAAAGCCAAATCGGCAGGTATGGCCCAAAGAGAAAGCCCCTGTTTTCCATTGGCTGTCCGTAAATTGGAAAGAGTATCACCTCATAAAGATAGCCTAAGACTGCAAAGATAGTAAAGTAGCCGTGTAATATAATATTTTTTTAGTTCTATCATTAATTTGAGGCATTTTCATTGCTCCTTATGTAATTTATTATATGTTGATAGATTTAAGGGCGGTACTAGACCGCCCCAATCTGTATAACTATCCTCTTAATTCAGCTCCAAACCTTCCTTCCAGCTTTCTTAATATCTTATCAAATTTTTTATCTATATCTTCTGTTGTGAGAGTCTTTTCATTGGAGTAGTCTTCAAACCTTAAGGTGATGGACTTCTTACCCTCTGGAATTTGTGCCCCCTTGTATTCGTCTACAAAGCTAAGCTTCTTTACTATTGGAGCAATTGTCTCTTCTATCTCACTCCACCTGACCCCCTCGTCAATAAGAACTGAAAGGTCCTTTTCAACTGCCGGGAAGAGTGGCATCTCTTTGAAGGAGTTCTCCCTCGACTCGTTTGCAACCAGCTTCTCCACATTCAAGTCAAAGATTGCAATTTCGGCATTTTTTATGTCGGCTATTGATTTAGCCTTCAAGGAAACAAGGCCTAGTGAACCTATTATCTCTCCGTTACTTTCAATGTTTTGCCATAGCTTCTTATCTGCCCAAGCAGGCCCTTCCTTTTCAGAAAAACCAATCGGCTGGATTTGTAAATTATTAAGCCCTTCCAAGACACCCTTTAATGCAAAGTATACATCAAGAGGCTTGGTCCCGACAATAGCCCCTGCCAAGTGTAGCTCCTCAATAGGTAAAACTTCATCAGGACTTGTTGGAGAGGACTCCCCTTCCTTATGGACACTTGCCATTTCAAATATCCTAAATTCATCAAAGTATTTCTTGTTCAATTCAACTGCTGAAATTATAGTTGAAACAAGTTCACTCCTTAAGTTAGCAGAAGTTGGCGATGGAGGGTCAGCAAGTCTTACCATTCCACCATTTACTCCAACAGCTTCTAAGAAGACATCTTCCACCCAAGGATAGGAAAAAATTTCCCTAAAGCCACATGTAAAGGCTAGGTATTCCTTGATAGACCTCTCCTTGTCAAAGTCTTTTTGGTTAATCGGTGGATTTAACCTCACCATGGGGAAGTCAGGCTCAAAGTTTTCATAGCCTATCATCCTGGCAACCTCTTCCAAAATGTCATCCTTAATACCTATGTCCCCTGTCGACCTCCATGTTGGAGCAATTGCCACAATCTTATCCCCATCAACTTGAACTTTAAATCCCAGTGGCTTTAATAAACTTTCAACATCATCTGCCTTAATGTCAATGCCAAGCCTTTCCCTTAAGAAGGAAAGAGTTAATTCAACCTCTGCCTTCTTGGTAGAAGCATTAGAAACATCTGCAAAAGCAACAATCTTAGAGTCAGGTAAGAGTTCTTTAAAAAGCTTCATTCCAAGTGAAATAGCCTGGTCAACCCTTTGAGTATCAAGGTCTTTTTCAAATCTGATGGAAGCCTCAGTTCTGATATTAAACTCCTTAGCCGAATGTCTTACGCTTTCATATGTGAAATTAGCCAATTCTAAGACTATCTTGCCAGTGGTTGGAAGTATGGAGTCATCCTTTCCACCCATTACACCAGCCAAGCCTATCGGTTTTGTATCGTTGGCAATAACAAGATTTTTAGAGTCTAAATTTAACTTCTTCCCGTCTAATAATTCTAAAACTTCCCCCTCTTTAGCATCCCTTACAATAATCCCCTTTGATACATGGTCAAAGTCAAAGGCGTGAGTCGGTTCACCAACAGAAAGCATAATATAGTTTGTAATGTCCACAAGTATATTAATCGGTCTCATGCCAATCTTGGCAAGACTTGCCTTTAGCCAGGTCGGCGACTCCTTAGAGTCTACCTCGTCAATTACAACAGCAGCATACCTCCTGCACCTGTCCTTACTCTCTATACTTAGAGGATATTCTGCCACTTCAGGCATTTTATATTCTTCAATCTCCTTTAAAGGCAGACCGTAAATAGCAGATAACTCCCTAGCAATCCCATAATGGCAGTAAAGGTCAGGTCTGTTTGTCAAGGACTTGTTGTCAATCTCCAGCACAAAGTCGTTAAAGTCAAGGACATCTGCAATATTGTCGCCCGGTTTTATATTATCTTCCTTCAAAACTACTATCTCGTGTTCATCCTTAGCCGGATATAACCCCTCCAAGCCGACCTCATTTGCCCCGCAAATCATACCGAAGGAGTCAACACCACGCATCTTGGTCTTCTTTATCTTAACAGGGTCTCCTTCCCCATGCCATACTACATATGAGCCGGGCTTAGAAACCACAACAAAGGTTCCAACTTCAAGGTTTGAGCCACCACAAACGATTTGGCTGTCCTCACCCTCCCCGATGTCCACCATTACAACCTTAAGTTTGTCAGCATCCGGATGTGGTCTCACCTCAGTAATCTTTCCTGCAACTATATTTTCATACTTCTTAGACAGGTCTTCAAAGCCCTCAACCTCCACCGTTCTCATGGTAAGGTCATAGGCAAGCTTTTCCATAGTCAAGTCTTCCGGTAAATCTATATATTCTCTTAACCAATTTAGTGATATCTTCATGCCGTCCTCCTATTTAAACTGATTCAAAAATCTTAAGTCTGTACTTCTAAAAAAGCGAACATCATCAATTCCATACCTCATCATAACCATCCTGTCAAGTCCAATGTTGACATAAAAGCCTGAATAGACATCCGGGTCGATATTGGCAGCCCTTAAGACATTGGGATGAGGTGAACCACCAGGCATAACCTCTATCCATCCCACATTCTTACAAACTCTACAGCCTTCGCCCTTGCATACCTGACATTCCATGTCGATTTCAAAGCCGGGTTCAACAAAGGGGAAGAAACCTGTCCTCATCCTAGTTCTCACCTCATAGCCAAAAACTTTTTGCAGGATGGTATCAACCAGAACCTTACCTGAAGAAAAGGAAAAGTCCTTGTCCACAATTAAGGCCTCGTACTGGAAGAATGCCCTCTCATGCCTTGCATCAGTTGACTCGTTCCTGAAAACCTCACCGGGATATATGAACCTGGCAGGTGCCCCATGTTCAAGCAAGTACCTTACAGAAGCCCCCGTCAAGTGTGGTCTTAGGGCAAGGCGTTTCGCTCCCCTTTCATGCTCAGTTCCCTCAATCCAATAGGTATCCATGGACTCCCTTGCAGGGTGGTCAGGAGGAAAGTTCAAGGCATCAAAGGCATACTTCTCGCTGGAAATATCCCTCTCCCTATAGAGTTCAAAGCCTTGAGACATGAAGGCATCATTTAAGTCATAGCACATTTGAGTTATAGGATGGAGTCCACCCCTTATTACAGGCTTGCCCGGTAAACTTAAGTCCACAAGTCCAGCAACTGCAGAGGCAGAAGCCAACAAGTCATCTTGTTTTCTATCCATCAAGTCGGTCAGTTCTCTCTTGATCTCATTTGCCCTCTTGCCAACAGTCTTCTTTTCCTCAGGTCCCAACTTGCCCAAGCCCTTAAGAATTTCAGTAAGACTTCCCTTCTTACCCATCAATTCATGACTTAGCTTATCAATGTCATCCCTTGACTTAACCGCTTCTATATCTTTTTTTGCACTTTCAAACAGCTCTTCTAATTTCCCTAACATCTTAAACCTCCCAAAATCATTTAATGTGGCTATTATATCATAAATTTAATGTTTTTTAAATATAATTGCTAAAATGGGTCTGTAATAATATGAACAGAAATATTTTTATAAAGACATTCTTATTTAGGAAAGTTTTAAGGCCTGATTGTAAATTTCTACTTCAAGTCTAATGGTAAAAGCCAATAATTTGTTTTATTTTTTCTACAGGTGGTATAAAATAATACAAAGTGAGGTGATAAGATATGAAAATAAAGTGCGAATATTGTAAGAGCATGATAAATGACTATCTTGAAGATTGTCCTTATTGTGGAGCACCCAATAAAAATGTTAATAGGACTTCTAAAGAAATTCCGGAAAGCATAGAAGAGCTTGTAGTCTACTGTAATTCCCACAATATACCCATAGACAAGTTCCGTTTTTTTATAGGTGAGGACTATCGAGGACCAAAGGCCTATGGAATATACAAAGACGGTCAACGAACAATTGTCTATAAAAACAAGGCAAATGGCCAAAGAGCAATCAGATATGATGGGACAGATGAAAAATATGCTGTAAATGAAATCTACCAGAAACTCCAACAAGAGATGAATTCCTATAAGGCCTTTCGTGCCAATAAGGGACAGGGTATAAAAAATAATAATAAATCTAAACAGACCGGTAAAAACGGAAGAAAGATTTTCAAAAAACTATTTATCATATGCGTCATCTTTTTGGGAGTAATTTATTTCATTCTAAATACCCCGCTCAAAGATGGTGTACACTATAGCTACGATGGGATTAATTATTATTTTGATACTTTTTATTGGTTTATCTACGAGAAAGAAACCGATAATTATAAAAAAATAAAAGACTCTGAGGTTCCACAACATTTAATTCAACAAGCAGCTAAGGACATACCTGAAAAAGGCGGCAAGCATTATATCTTCAATGATGAAGAATACTATTACGATGATAGTTATTGGTATATCTATGACATAGACGATGATTCCTATACCTACATAGATGATTATGACCTTCCTTCTGACCTTATCGAAAACCCGGAGGATTATTATTCCTACACCGAAGAATATATTGACAGCTCAAGCTCATCCTACGATGATGACAGCTGGGATAGTGATGACGACTGGGGAAGCGACTGGGATGATTCAGATTGGGATTATGACTATGATTCAGACTGGGACAGTGATTGGTAAGTCCAGGAAAGAATGTGCAAATATTATAGAAATTTTTCAAATAGGAATTGAAAAAAGACTTTATGCAAATATTATTGTTGTTTTTTTCATATGATATGAAATAGGGAGGCTATAATATGCTAAAGGTTGAATTAGAAAGATTTAAAGTTATAAAGGGTAAGTCTGAAAAGGTTGATGAATGGTTAAAATTTTTAAATGATAATATGGAAAACACCCTCTTGACCTTAGAAGGTGAGAAGATGTTTGTGGAATCAATCCACAGAGAGGTGATTGACGGAGAAGAATACCTCTACTGGTACTGCATACAAGGCCAAGGTGGATTTGATGTCCATGATTCAGATTCCTATATTGATAAGAAACATTTAGAGTATTGGGAAGAGTGCATAGATAAAAGCTATCAGAAGCTAATAGCTACAGAAGTTGTTATGATACCAAATGAGATAAAAAATTGCATGAAATAAAAAAGCCCTGTCGTAAGACAAGGCTTTTTTATATTTACTATTGTGGAGCTAAAACTGTTGCAGTACCCTTTACAACAACATCACCATTTTGGTTTGTTCCTGTTGTATCAAGGATTACTCTGTTCTTTTCTTCAATAAGTTCTGACACTGTGCAAGTAATTGTAACTGTGTCGTTAAACCTTACCGGCTTAGTGAACTTTAGTTCTTGACCTAGATAAATAGTTCCAGGTCCAGGTAGTTGAGTTCCAAGAACTGTTGAGATGAATGCTGCTGACAGCATACCGTGAGCTATCCTGCCTTCAAATGGTGTGTTCTTAGCATACTCTTCGTTAATATGAGCCGGGTTGAAGTCCCCGCTTATTCCTGCGAACATATATACATCAGTTTCAGTTACAGTTTTAGTAAAGGAAGCCGAATCGCCAACCTTTAATTCTTTTATTGTTTTACCCTTCATGTTATCCCCTCTTATTTAGACCTTTCTTTTGTCCACCTAACTACCAAAGGAGCAACCTCTCTTTGAGACCTTCCTGATACAAACAGTCCAATATGTCCTGTTGGGAATTTTTGAGTAGTTACATCCTTGCTACCAACATATTGTGCCAATGGCTCAGAAGATGCATTAGGAACTTGGTGGTCTCTTTCAGCAAATACATTTAATACCGGCATAGTAACATTCTTAAGGTCAACCTTCTTGTCCCCAACCATAGCTTCGCCTTTAATCAGCTTGTTCTCATGGTACATATCGTTTATGAATTGTGCAAAGGCTGTACCAGCTTGGCCAGGACTGTCAAATATCCATTTTTCCATGGTCATGAAGTTAGACATAGAGTTCGGATTGTCTAGGTCATCTATTAAATCAAGGTACTTATTAACCATAAGTGTAAGTGGCTTTAGTGTTAAGAATCCTGTGTTCATAAAGTCTCCAGGGATAACTCCATAAGCCTCTACCATCCTATCAACATTCAGGTACTTACCCCACTTGAATAGAAGTCCGTCATTTGTTGAGAAGTCTACCGGCGTTACCATAGTGATCAGGTTTTTAACCTTTTCAGGGTAAAGTGAAGAATACATTAATGAGAATGTTCCCCCTTGGCAAACACCTAAAATATTCAATTGGTCAATCCCATGTTCCTCTAAGATAAAGTCAACACAGTCATTGATATAAACATCAATATAGTCTTCTAAAGTAAGGTACTTATCTTCCGGAGTTGGGAAACCCCATTCAATCAAGTAAAGGTCCATGCCACCATCTAATAAGTTTCTTATGAAACTTCTGTCTTGTTGGATATCCATCATAGCCGGAGTATTAACAAGTGCATATACTATTAGTGTTGGAACCTTCATTTGTGTCTTTGCAGTCTTTTTATAGTGGAATAATTTAAGTTTATCTTGAGTGTAAACAACTTCCCTTTCAGTTTGATTTGAGTTGTCATCAGTTACAAGCATCATTGTTTCAAAGCCTTGAATCATTTTTTCTTGTGCAGCAACTGTTTCTTCAAAAGACTTCTTCATGTCGAAAAAATTTGAGCTATACATAATAATCCCTCCTTAACAACTATTTCTTAGCAGTAGTCTTAGTTTCTTTAGCTTCTAGAGCCTTCTTTAAGCTCCTTACTTCCTTCTTTAAGTCATAAACAGTCTTGTATAAGCTGTCTACTTCTGACTTTGTTACGATAGGAGTATCAGCTAGGAATTTCTCATAAGCCTTGTCTGATTCAATCTTAAACTTCATATAAGAATCAGCTGTAAAAGCTATTAGGCTTGAAAATTCATCTGTATAGAAATGTTTTTCGATTGCTTGTTCAACCTTTTCAGACCACATTTTAAAGAATTCATTGAAAGTCTTTGGTTGTTCACCCTTTTGAAGCATTTCAATATAGTCTTCAAAAGCCTTCTTACTATTTTCACTTGCTACAGAAACAATGCTTGTCATGTACTCAGACACGCTTACAAGCATATCTATCATTGAATCAACTACTCTATTGTTTTGTTCAATAACCTCTCTTGATTGACCAACTACCGGACTAGTAAGCAGTGTTCCCACTGTCTTGTCATAAGTCTTCTTCCAAATCTTTAAATATTCTGATGCCTTTGTAGGGTCTTTAAGCATAGTTTGTGCCAAAGCATCTTGAAGTTCTGGCATAGCATCAGCCCATGGTTGAGCAAATTTTCCATAAACTTCAAAAAGAGTCTTCATGTAGTTGTATGGATTAAGAACCACATTTCTCATCTCTTCTGGTAGCATTGGTATAAAGTTTTCAAGCATAACTGTATCATATTTTTCTAAGAACTCATTTAAGTGAGCCTTATATTCCTCTGATTGAGGTCCCAATACCTTTTTATTCACCTCATCCCATACTTGGTATAGCCCAAGATAGAAGCTGTTTGACTTTACCATTTTTTCATAAACTTCACTAGCTGTACCGGAAAGTAGCTTGCTAGCCTCTAGTGGGTTAAAGTTTTCCATAGCTTTTTGCCATGCTGTGAATGGGTTTGTTGCACCGTCTTCCATTTTTGGGAAAAAATTCTTATAGAAATCATTATAACCTTCCATCATAGTTCTTTGCATGTTATAAAATTCTTGCATTTTTGAAAAGTCACCAAATGGGTTAAACTTAGCAAAGTCTTGAAACGGATTAAAAGCTGAACTTTCTTCATTACCTGTATTTATCCCCATCATTTTAGACCATGCATCCATCATAGTCTTTTGAGCATTGAACATGTCTCCCCATGCACCGTTGTTGTTCATAAAATTACCTCCTTATTTTAATTTCTTCTTTAATATATATTATGCCCAGTTCACCAGAACTGATCTCTAGATGTGTTCTCTCCAAATCATTATAGACAGTCCTTGTTAAGTCAATGTGAATTATAGATAAAAGACCCGTGAACTATTTATAATAATAAAAAAACTTGTAATCTAAATTACAAGAATTGGTTCCTAATTTTGTAAAAATTCGCTGCTGAATCCCTTGTATATTTTAACAATATACCAAGTATAACAAAAACTAATACTTGAGTCAACATCTAATTTTAAAAATCAGTTAATGTGATCTTCTTGTAATATATGCGTGTTTTTATTGTAATAATCCCTTGTTTTAATAATGAACCTAATTGATTATTAGTTCCCCTAGCCTGTCTAAGTCATTAAATAACACTTCCTTTAAAACCATAGTCTTCGTTTAGAAATCCCAATTAGAGGAACTTCAACTTCTTCCCTTGTTAACCCTGAATGCCCTCTTCCACTTAACGGCCCCTTATTTATATTCTTTAGAGAAATTTCTCCATGTCCAATAGCCAAGTAGTCTCCTATCATGTCCTTAAAGTACTTATTTACTAGTCCGCCACCAAATAATTCTTTTTTTATTACTTCATCCTTTGAATAGAGTTCAAAGTCATTTCCAAATAAGTCTTTAAACTTTTTAGGAAAGTCTTTCATATACTTATCCTTAACATAAAAGGCCTTTGCCCTGCCTTCAAGGCTTGGGGGTCTTTCTAACATTTCCATTATATCTCTATAGTCTGTTAAGTTTCTATACTTCACATCCTTAAAACCATGGTCAGATGTTATTAAGAGGATTGAGTCGGAAAGTTTTTTTGCCATAGCTTCAATCTTTTCCTCCAAAGTTTTAATATAGTCTTTAACTTCTTCCTCTCCCCTTAAATCCTCAGGATAAGGCCAATAAGAATAAATATATTCCTTCCTGTAAATCTCTGTCTCTGCCAAGACCATTTCTATCATGTCATCCAAGTTGTCGGACTTAATCTCTCTTGCCTTCCCCACATAACCCCTATTAATCTTTTCAATTATTGTTTCATATGGCAGGTATTTCTTAGCCAGGTCTTTTTCGTGAACCACATCAATAACCTTGTCTAGGCTATCAATGTAAAGTTCACTGGCAATATACCCATGTTCAGATGGGCATAGACCAGTCATAAGGCTCATATTTCCCGGGACAGGGCCAGCTGGACATACAGAAGAAAGTGGCATAATAAAATTTTTTGAAAAATAGCCAGTGCCTGAAAGGTACTTCTGCATCTCTTTAAGGCCAATCCCGCTAAAGACTAAAAGAATTACATTCCTATAGGCACCATTTATTAAGGAGTCTACCTTGCTTATAGTTGGATGGCTAAAAGGGGCCTTAAATTCCTTTGATATTGAACAAGATAGGTTCACTATAGAGTTTTCAGGTTTTATCATATACTCACATCCTTTATTCTAATTCGCCCTTGACTTCAACTGACAGGAACTTGTCTATATCCTCAATGGGAAAGTTTCTAACTAGCCTACCTGTGGCAAAGAACCTCTTCCCTGACTTGGAAGAATAGTAGCAGGTCATCAAGGAAACAATCGGACTTCCTTCAAGCCTTGCCCTCTTATCCTCTATCATATACATGGCAGTGTCTGGCACAAGCTCAGTTTCATAAATTTGATATTCATAGACCCTTTCCTTGTCTGTAATATAGACCATCGCACCATTTGAAATGTCCATCAAGGACCCAAAGAGCAGCCTCTTGTTGGGCATAATATGACCTGCAATTGGATAGTTTCCTTCTCCGGGCCTCTGGTCATCCCTCATGGTCGTTGCCCCTGCATGCAGGTTGGCATTGGTTGTTCCCTTTAATAAGGGTAGGTCTATATCCAATGATGGTATTACTATCTTCCCCACAATATTACCAGATACATCCTCAAGGGAAGATTTTAAACCTGTAAAAATACTAATATCCTCTATCTCTTCATTTTTAAAGGCAACATCCTTTTCATTATTTATCTTCAATTCTTTCCTGTTGAGAAGGCTATAGTTCTTTGTGGTTTCAGCAACCTTCTTCTCCACAACCCACTCTCTTGCAAAATATGACAGGATAAAGAGTGATCCACCTATAATGAGAAGGGTTCCAATTGCTCTTTTAACTATTTTCCTATTCACCTACTTGCCCTCCTACACCTGTAGAACTTCCTAAAATGCCCAAGATTAAAGATACACCTACTGTTAAAACAACATTGGTAACAATAAGTATTCCCTTTTCCGGCAAAGGTAGGAACATACTTGAAGCCTTGCTATAAAATAAGACTATCAATAAGAAGAGCATCAAGGCCGAAAGAGCTCCAGCCAATAAGGACATAAAGACCCCCTCGATTAAGAATGGTATCTTGATAAAGCTCGGAGGTGCACCCAGCAAGGTGAGGGTTTCAATCCTCTCCCTGTTTAAATAAATCCCCTGCCTAATAATATGGGATATTACTATAGCTGAAACCAAGCTCACTGCAACTGCCAAAAATACCCCTATAATCTTCATGTTGTTTATGAGAATCTTAATCTTTTCAACAACCTCATTGTTGTCTCTTACATGGGAAATGTTCCTAATGCCTTCAAGGGCCTTTAATACCCCTTCCCTCTCATCCAGTTCTACCTTTAAATTAAAATAAGGTAAGAATGGGTTTTCATCAAAGAGTTCCAAGACATCCTTATCTCCCCCCAAAACCTCTTCCATTTCCTTGAGGGACTCTTCCTTATCAACTTCTATTATCTCAACAAGGCCTTTAATCTTTTTAAGTTCATCCTTTATTGCAAGCCTGTCAACCAAGTTCAAGTCTTCACTATAGAAGACCCCGATATCCGCCTCTCTGGATAAAATTTCTATAAAATTATCTCCAACCAATATGCCTGAGATTACTATACCTAATATCGTCAAAACTAGCCCCATACTTAAGATGGATAATAAATTTGTTTTAAAGTCAATTTTAAACAGGGTCGAGGCTTCCTTGAAGTAGTAACCGGTGTTTTTAAACATCTTCAATCTGCCCCCTCTTTACAGTTAACCTTCTAATGTCGCCATCTGTCGGTATCAACCCTGTTTGATGGGTTGTAATTATGACAGTTTGGTGGTCCTCCTTAAGGTCTGTAAGCAACTTAATTGTATTTATGGCATTATCATGGTCCAAATTGCCCGTAGGCTCATCGGCTATTAAAAGCTTAGGATTCCTTGCCAATGCCCTTGCCACTGCCACCCTCTGTAATTGACCATAGGAAAGGTTGTCCACAAGAGTCTTCATCTTCTCCTCAAGACCGACCCTTGTCAAAAAGTCCTTACTCCTTGTATAAATATCCTTCTTCTTAACATCGGTAAACCTAAGAGAAATAGCCACATTCTCAAGGGCTGTCCTCCCTTTGATAAGACGGAACTCTTGAAAGACAGGTCCAATTTCCGTCCTCAAAAGCCTAAGTTCACCCTTGGAAAGCTTGTTCATGTCCCTGCCAAGAACTGTAAATTCGCCCTCACTTGGCTTGACTATTCCTAAAATCAACTTTAAAAAAGTCGACTTGCCGGAACCACTTTCCCCGGTGATAAAAACCTTTTCCCCCTCACCAATATTCAAGTTTACATCTGAGACCCCCAAGGTCCCATCCTTATAATAAAAATTTAAATTCTTAGTCTCTATCATTTATCCACCTCAAAAGAGTTTAATGCTCAAATATATATCTAAAAATCCCTCTCTGGACTCCACTTTCTTAATTTTGTTTTTCCCCAGCAAGGGCTTAAACTCCAAGTCCAGGTAGCCTTTAGCCAAGAGGTTTTCAATAGTTTCTTTCCTTAACTCCATCCCCTTAAAGGTCCCCTCTTCACCAACAAAGACCATCCTAGTCCCATCTTCCACTTCAAAGTGCCCCTTTAAAATCATGTCATATTCTTCCGACTCAATTTGGATAAACCCATCTCCAAATACTAGCTTAATAGCTGGAATATCCTGCTTGCTAATCATGTCATTGAATTCATCTTCCTTGATAATCCCCCTAATTCCTTTAAGGGAAATATCTTGTTCAATCATAGAGTCCGGGAAGTAGCCTTCATTTATAAGCTTGTTGAATTCCACAGTGAACTTTGAAAGTGTAGCTTCAAATTCTATCATTATATTATCTATATATTTCAGCCTTTCCTCGTAGACTGCCCTGTCTCCCTTAAGTGCTGCTAGAGCTTCCTCGTTCTTCTTGATTTTCTCCTCAGTTTCAGCGATTAAAGCATCCAGTTCCTTCTTCTTCTCCCCCAAGTCAGCCAGAGAAGTCTGCAAGTCTTCCTTCTTCTTCTCAATGTTGGCCATCTCTTTTTCAATTGCCTTTAACAGACCCTCTGTGTTCTTGCTAAATTCCCTGAAAATATTTAACTTAGTCAAGAGTTCAGAAAGGGATTCCGATGAAAAAAACATCTTGAAAAAACTACCCGACCCATTCATCTGATAAGACACCAATACCTTTTCCATTAGGTCCAAGTTCTTTTGATAGTCATCCTCTGAAAGGGAAAGGGCGATCTCAAGAGCTTCAATCTTCTTCTCAAGTTCCCCAATGGCCTCGTTCATCTTAAGCTCTTCCACCTTCAGGGCATCTATCTCTTGCTTTTTTAAAAACAAGTCCTCCAGTATTTTCTTCTCCTCTTCAGAGATTTCAAATAATTTATCTTCAATTTCTTCATCTTCAACTTTATTATTATCCGTGCCAGTAGCAAATACAGTTCCAGCGACAATAAGAAGTATTAGAAAAAAAATAAAGCCCCTCTTCATTCATCCCACCTCTTAGAAATATTACCCAGAAAGAGAAACTTTAAGCAGCCGGTTGCCTCCATTGTTTCTTTGTTTTTGTCACTGAAGTGAATCTCTACTTCATAGGGTGTGTTCCCGATCTTTATATTTATGACCCGGACTTCACAGATAGAAAACCCTTCTTGCCTCCTCATTGCGAGGACCTTAGTCCAAAGTAATCCATAAGTATTTGCCTTGAAACTGGATTGCTTCCCTTCGCTCGCAATGACGATGTGTGAAGTTTGAAATTCTTACTTTCATTATAATACACCCGGTCTTAACAAACAAGCGGGAATCTTTTACAAAGTCCTTACAATTATTTAAAACCCTATAAATATAACTATATTATACTTTAGCTATACCAAATATAAGGAGGAGAAAAATGAATTTTAACAAAAAGAAATTATTAGTTCTAGGTCTAGTTCTTGCCCTGCTAATCGGGATGATAGCTGTTCCTAGAGGAGAGGCCGATGTCCTTAGTGAAGGAATGCAAACTGTTGAGGCTGCATCTGAGGACAGGGCAAAGTACATGTTTTTATTTATCGGTGATGGTATGGCCCATGTTCAGGTCAATGCAGCACAGGTATTCACCGGAAACAGCAAACCTGGAGAGATTAAACCGGGAAAGATTAACTTCCTGGACTTCCCAATTACCGGTGTGGCAACCACTCAAGACTCTACATCCTTCTGTCCGGACTCTGCTTCTACTGCAACCTCAATCGCAGGTGGGGTTAAGACCCACAGTGGGGTTATAGGTTTGACACAGGACAAGAAAAACAAGGTGGAAACCATTGCTGAAACTGCAAAGAAGAATGGTAAAAAGGTTGGAATTATTTCATCAGTTACTTTAAACCATGCAACACCTGCTGCCTTCTATGCAAATGTAGAATCAAGGGGTAGCTATTATGAAATTGGTAAGCAAATGGCAGACTCGGGCTTTGATTATTTTGCAGGTGGTTCTTTAGGGGCAAGGAAGGACAAGTCCGGAGATAAGAAGGACCTGTATGATGTAATGAAGGAAAAGGGATATAAGGTAACAGAAACAAAGGCTGATTTTGAAAGGATTAACGCAAAGACAGGCAAGGTCTATGCAGTGGCTGAAAGGTTGCAAGACTCCGGTTCAATGCCTTACTCTATTGACCAAAATAAGAATGATATAAGCCTTGCTAACTTTGTTGACAAGGGTATTGAAGTCTTAGACAACGATAAGGGCTTCTTTATGATGGTTGAAAGTGGAAAGATTGACTGGGCCTGCCATGCTAACGATGCGGCAACAACTGCAAGGGAAGTGCTGGGCTTTGCTGATGCAATCCAAGTGGCAATTGACTTTTACAACAAGCATCCGGAGGAAACTTTAATACTGATAACAGGCGACCATGAGACCGGTGGACTTACAATAGGCCAATCTACAACCGGATATGAAACTGCCTTCGAAATGCTTAGAAATCAAAAGATGAGCTTTACTGAAATGGATAATTTAATAAAGGCTGAGTTAGAGAAAAAACCTAATTTGACATTCGAAGAAATGAAACCTTTGATTAGGAATTGGACTTCTTTAATCTTCCCAAGTCAAGCCAACAACTCAATTGAGTACAGTTTAGGCGAACACGAAGAAATGACCCTAGTCCTTACAGACTATGAAGTTAATTTGATTAAAAATGCCTTTGAAAAGACAAAGGCTATCCATAATGCAGGCAAGCCTCCAGAAGATATGGCTAGTCAAGAGAATTACATCTTATATGGTGGATATGAGCCATTGTCTGTAACCCTTACCCATATTTTGAATAACAAGTCGGGTGTTGGCTGGACATCATACTCACATACTGGGGTGCCTGTGGCTGTTTATGCAATTGGACCAACTGCAGAGACCTATGGTGGCTTCTACGACAACACAGACATTTACCATAAGATGATGAAGAGCTTCGGATATAAATAAAATTTTCTAAAGCACTGGGAGGATTGGACTATCATCCTCCCGTGTTTTTTTATAATTAATTCAAACTTTGCAGTTGGAAAAACCTTTCTATCCCTGTCATTGCAAGAGCTTTAGCCCAAAGTATTCCATAAGTATTTGCCTTGAAGCCGGATTGCTTCCCTTCGCTCGCAATGACGATGTGCTAAGATAGTCAATTATCACCCACCCCTTACTGCTAAAGGCTTTAATCAAATAAAAGTACCCGGGGAGATTAAATTACTTTACATAAATAAGGAGAGAGATGAAATGAAGAGTAAGGAAAATATAATAGTCTTAATTTTTCTTTTGGCAATTATTATTTTAATTTTTATACCAACAGGCTTTCAAAGGCCCATTTATTATAATTCAGAAAACTGCAAGGCTCGTGTTTTAGAAGTAAACAATTCAAACATCTATGAGGTTGGCCACTTTAGACAGGGGGAACAGTTGTTAAAGGTGGAAATATTATCCGGTTCAAAAAAAGGCGAGGTTACATCGGCAGTCAACCTTCTGTCAGGAAAGTTGGAAGAGGATACTTTAGCTACAAAAGGCTCAATTATGATGCTACTCATTGAAAAGGATGACTATGGGAATATTGTCCATGCAAACACAGTGGACTACTATAGGCTGGACTATTCAATTGTCCTTGTCCTCATCTTTGCCCTTGCACTTGTTGCCTTCTCCGGCTATACGGGAGTAAAGACCCTAATATCATTTATCTTTACCATCCTGGTCCTTTTAAAGGTCCTTGTTCCCATGATGCTTAAAGGTTTTTCTCCACTTGCAACCTCTATAGTGATTGGGTTTTTCATCACTCTGGCAACTGTCCTCTTGATTTCAGGACTTAACGAAAGGAGCTATAGTGCAATCTTGGCAACTGCCATATCAGGCCTTTTTACCCTTTTTATTTCAGTTGTCTTTACAAGGGTAATGAAGATAGATGGGACTGTCCTCCCCTGGGCTGAATCTTTAATCTACGCAGGCTTCGAGGACTTGAACCTCACTGGGATTTTCCAAAGTGCAGTTTATCTTTCCTGCCTAGGGGCAGTTATCGACCTTGCAGTAGACATTTCCACTGCCCTCTGGGAGATAGTAGAAAACCATCCTGAAGTTAAGCGAGTAAATTTAATCAAATCAGGCATGGAGATTGGGAGGACTGTTGTGGGAAGTCAGGTCACAACCCTATTGCTGGCCTACTCCGGAAGTTACCTCTCTATTATTATGGTCTATATGGCACAGGCAACACCTGTACTCAACATACTTACAACCAAAACTATATCCTCAGAAATATTAAATACATTTGTAGGAGCCTTGGCCCTGGTCTTGGTGGCACCAATAACAGCATTGATATCATCCTATAGGTTTAAGAAAATAGAAGAATAAAATCTGGCAATGACTGGATTAAAAAAATGGAATGTAGTCCTGTTCTTCTAGGATACATCCCATTTTTATATAATTGTTAATTCAAACTTCCCACATCGTCATTGCGAGCGAAGCAATCCAGCGGAGACCAAGTTAATCTTTTACCCCTGGATTGCTTCGCTTCTCTCGCAATGACGGAGGCAAGAAATGTTTTTTAACTGCGAAGTTTGACCTGTTAAGCATTAAGTTTCCTTGTAATTTCCTCTATTTCATCTATCAAAGAACCAATATATGCAATTGTTTCCTTAAGTGGTTTATCTGTGGAGACATCGACCATGGCTTCTTTTGCCAGTTTTTCTGGTGGTAGACTTCCACCTAACTTTAGTATACGAACCCAGTTTTCAGCAATCGCCTTTCCCTCAGTTCGGAGTTTTTTCGCCATCTGTGTTCCAATGGTTAAACCTGCAGAATAAGTATAAGGGTAGAGTCCCATATAGTAATGGGGCTGCCTCATCCAAGTTAACTCTGCCCCTTCAGTTATTTCAACCGCATCTCCCCAGAACTTTTCAAGTGTCTTTCTAAATAAATCATTTAACATTTCAGCATCAAGGCTCTCTCCGCCATCAACCAAGCGGTAGACTTCCCTCTGGTAATACCCCTCCATAAAGTGGGTTACGAAGTTGTGATAGTAGGTCTTTGAAACCATTTGAGATAGGACCCAACGCTTCATCCTTAAGTCATCACCTGCAACACCTATCAAGTAATTCGCCAAAATAAGTTCATTTGTAGTAGAAGGTGCTTCAACAAAATACATAGAACATTCTGCATTCATAATGTTTTGATTGCCATGAGCAAGTTGAAAATGCCCTGCATGGCCCAACTCGTGGGAAAGAGTCATCACATCTGACATGGATTCGGTAAAGGATGTGAGAATAAATGAGTTGGCCCCGTAAGGTGATGAACAGTAGGCACCTGTCCTCTTACCTAAAGTTTCTGCATAGTCAATCCAGCGGTTGTCAAAGGCATCATTAATTATACCTAAGTACTCATCACCCAGTATAGAAAGGCCATCTAATATATATTTTTTAGCCTCTTCAAAGCTAACCTTTGGTGAATAAGTCGGGTCTACATCCAATTTTAAATCGGCATAGGTCATTTTATCCAAGCCATGTATCTTGCCAATCAGCTTAGCGTACCTCCTCATATGTGGAGCAAGTTCTTCCATGATAACATCCAATTGACGGTGGTATAATTCTTGAGAGACATCTTGGTCTGAAAGCAAGAAATCAAAAACGGACTCATAACCACGAAGATTGGACAAGGTCTTCTCTGTTTGAATTTGCGCATTGTAGGCAGAGGCTGTCCCATTTTGGTACTTTGCAAGAGTTTCTGAAAAGACTCTGAAGGCCTCCCTGCGAACATTTGTGTCAACTTCACCCTCCATCCTGCCTTCAAAGCTATTATAGGTCATCGGAATGTCCTTATCTCCTACGACCACATTTGGAAAATTTATATCCTTAAATTTAATATCGTTGTAGCTTTCATAAGGAAAGTTTATTGTATTGGCAAGGGAAGCAAGCAACTTTTCTTCTGCCTTTGAAAGTAGGTGTGGCTTGTCCTTAATTAACTTCTTAAGATAAACCTTATCTTCTTCATTTTTAGCAGCCTCTTCAAGAACTTCTACAGGTAACTGTGCCAAGTCGGTTTCAAGGAAACTTAACTTAGAACCCATGACAGCCAGCTTATTTCTCACCATAGCCTCACGCATTTGTGCTTCCCTGTTAAAGACATTGACATCTGCATCCAGGTAGGCATAGGTCCCTACATGTGTCATTTTTTCCATTAGGCCACGGAAGTCAGCCAAGGCTTCCTTGATTTTAGCTGGTGTTTCTACATTTCCCTCATACTTCTTAGCAAAGAAATCCACTTCTTCCTCAGTTTCTTTTAAAACCTGCTCAAACTTTTCCTCTGTTTCAAATAATAGTCTTAAGTCCCAAGTTGACTCAACAGGAACTTCATCTCTTTTCTTCATAATTACCTCCGTAAGTTATTGTTTTATTCCCATTTTTATAATAATAGTTATTCCGAAAATATTATATCATAAGAGTAGATATTTTTTTCAAAAACTTTTAAATAGTGTATAGAAAAAAGCGAGGTCCCGCACAGTACCTCGCTTTTTTCGTGCCATATGATAATTATTTGATTTCTTAGCTAGCCTTATTTTACCCAAAATAGATAGAAGTATCAAGCTATTAATTGTTTTCATTTTACTTTAAAACAAAGGAATATTTAACAGCTGCTTCATCAGGATTTCGGTAATAATCTAAAACCTTATCAATAACTTTAAAGCCACAATCTTCAAAGACCCTCCTCATTTTCTCATTAGACTCTCGACTTTCTCCAAGAACTCTTTTTAATCCACTTTCTATTCCTACTTCCTTTGCCTGCCGGAGCAGTTCATGTGCCAGCCCTTGTCCCCTATAATTCGGGTGGACAACTAGGTTAGGGAAGACTTTATAGGGACTTTTTTAGAAAGTGAGGGAATATATGAAAAGTAACTTCGATGATAATTTTGAGGATAGGATAAGAAAAGGAATTGATATATCCGTTAATAATATTTTTCCCTCAGAATTTGTAAAGGATAAGATTGATTTGGAAATTAAAAAACATAGGAATAGTCTAAGGGGAGGATATAAAATGAAAAGAACAAGTAAAATTCTTGCAATTTGTGCCGGTATCATCTTATTGTTTGGAGTTGGAGTCTATGCAGTTAGTTCACTTAGTAGTACTATAGGAACTGTTGACAACTCTAAACTTAAGACAAGTTATGAGGATGTTGTAGACTTAAAGAAAGAGGCTGACTTAAATGATGCAGTCATCCCTCAAAGTCTTGCGGGAGATTATGACTTCGCCAATATAAACATGGGAGCAGTCCATGATGTGGATGAAAGCGGAGAAGAAGTTAACGCAAGAAATGATTTGATTGTGGAGTATAAGACTAGGTCCGGTAAAGTTGTTTATTTGACAATAGAGAAATATTTTGAAGGAAGTCTAAACCTATCTAATGACGAATATACAGAGGTTGTTAAAGTTGACGGAAGAACTTTTTATTACACTAAATTAGAAAATCTCTTGCTTGGAAGTGAAGACCAACTAACTGAAGAGGAAGATGAAAGGAGAGAAACAGACCCCTTCTTTAATGTAGCCTTTACCGGAAAAGATGGCGAAAGGGATTCTGAAGTTTCACAACATTTGACTCTTGTAGACGGTTCTATTATTTATTCTTTCATTGCAGATGAAAGTTTAAGCCAAGAGGAATTCTTTAATATAGGAAAGGGCTTGTTTGAATAGGATTGTAATTAAAAGATTTTATATATTTTATAGGCTGTAGGATTAACAATAATTAACTTTATAAAGATAAAGACCAACCAAGTAAGTTCTCTTGATTGGTCTTTTTAATATCATACTATAATTTAAACCTTACAACTTCTTCTTGAAGTTCCATTGCTAAGTGGGCAAGATTTTCACTTGCATTTGATATGTCATGAATTGATTGAGTTTGACTGTCCACAGATGCACTTGCTTCTTCTGTTGTTGCTGCGTTCTCTTGAGCTATGGCTGACAAGT
>JAAYNG010000094.1 GCA_012520935.1 Tissierellia bacterium
ACCACACGTTTTTTTCTAAAAATATCTGATTCAAATGACATAGGGACTCCTTTCGTTTAGCATAAGTATAGCAAAAAAAAACTGGAATAACATTTTCCAGCCCTTTTTTATCATTAGATATAAAATAATATGAAGAATAATCACCCGAAATACCAAATTAGCTATTGAAACTTAATGAACAAAATACTTATTCATAATTAAGTTGAAAATTTCTTCAACTTTTTCATCAATTTTCACAAAATGTTCCGTCTGTTTTTTTCCTTTTAGATGATCTCCAACTAATAGCTCATCTAGTTGATTAAGTTTTCCCTTTAATGATTCATAAAAATTTTTGTCGACATATTCATAAAACTCAATTTTTTTACCCAAATCAGCAACTAAATTTTCAAAACGCTCTGTATTTTCTAATTTTCCGTCACTATTAAATCGAATATCATTTCTTGCCTCCACACAATCTTGTGTTAAAAATTTAAAAAATATTTTCTCGAAAAAAATTGTGTTCTGAACAATTTTCTCCCTCTCTCTTTGTTTATAAAAAGAATATCCAGATAGTATAAGGGCAAGAAAAGAAATAATAGCTGATAACATACTATCCCCCCTAGTACAATTTCTTATAAAACAAAGAAGTAAGCTCATCGTTCTTCATCTCTATAATTACCTGTTCTTTTGCTGTATTTTTTCCAACTCTCTTTATAAATCCTGCAAAAAATCCCTGTACAAAAGAAGAAGAAATTTTTTCAATCGTATCTGGAAAAATAATTTTTACCTTATTAGTGCTTAAATTAACGTCATCAAGATTATTTTCCTTATAAATATGTACACCTAATTCAAAACCAATTAATCTTGAAAGTGAATCTGGTATTCCTTGAATTTTTACTGTTTTCATAATTTACTCCACTTCTATTACAAAATTCAAATTAAAAGCTGTTCCAGGAAAAAATATCGGACATTCTCCGATTACTCTTTCACTAGGAGGAAAATTTATGAAATCTTTTTCTTTATTATAACACATCCAGTGTTCTTCGTTCTCATATAAGTAATCTTCGTCAAAAATAACTATATATTTTCCTGATAAAACATAGCAGTTACATAAGTCCGAATCTTCCATTAATGATTGAAGTAATACGTAAAGCCCTGTTCCCCCAACATCTTGAATTTCCTTCCTACCAGATATTCCTAATTGTGTGGCTGCAAAATAATAGAAAAGATCTTCAGGATAACTATCATCAAAGAAATTAACATGCTTTTTATATGCTTCCATAATTTTTTTGTATTTCTCTTCTACCAATACCTCTGAATGCAATTTATATTTAATATCTTCAAAAAGTAACTTATCAGAAAAATTCACAATAGCAATATTTACCCCTTTAAAGTCTCCCTTAACTTTTACTCCTTTTTCTGACTTACTATAACTATCTGTTAAATCAATATCAATTAAACAATCTGATTTAGCATGTTCAAAAGTATTACCTATCAACTCTGCACAAATCTCGGAAATTTTTTCTGCAGATTCTTGATTAATATCCATCTTTGCTAAAAACGAGTCTAATTCAGTTTGAATCATTGATTGATAATAAGGATCACTTTCTTTATCAGATAATCTATAAACTTTTCTATAGTGGGTATTGCTTTCATCACTTAAAAATTTTGTCTTAAATTTTTTCTTAGAAAAGATTTTATTTAAATAGATTAGAGGAGATTTATTGATACCATCAGTTAAAATATTTGATTGATCTGGTTCCCAAAATAATCTGACATTTCTATTTTCATAGTATAGATAATAGTAACATAAACACTCCATTAATATATAAGTTAATTTATCTGCTACTTTTAAATTATCATTAACAATCTCAAACCAAACCGGTAAATTTATCTTAGGGTACTTATCCCTTAAATAGTTCATATGAAAAATAATATCACAAATTGTATTTCCTGAAAATATTTCTTCTTCATTCACATAATGATAATTGAATTTTCCATCTTTTACCCAGCCAACTTTAGCTTTTTTATCATTAGTGATAATTAGTCTTTCTAAAAATTTCATATATCAACCTCCCTAATCATTATACCAAAAATATCCCCACTTCAACTGTTAGTTGAAGTGGGGTGTGTTTGATTATGATACTCTTTGAAAAGTAGGTATCTATGAAAAAGAAAGTTAACTA
>JAAYNG010000015.1 GCA_012520935.1 Tissierellia bacterium
AAAATTTGGGCTTTAGCCTTTACTCTTGACATGTTTAGAGTATATTTTACAATGGTGAGAAACTTTGTTGATGGAGGTGTTCGATTTTATTTTGTCCAAAAAAGTGTTGACATTCCAGAAAATCTTAAAAATCTTATTTATCATAAGACTATTTACAACATTTTCTGTAGCCTTATCAAAAATATTAACTGATATACTATTTATCATAACTCATGCTATTGATACTCTTTGTCTTTCATCATCAAGATAAACCTGGTCGCATTATCCTATCCCTGCATTATATAGTTTGGGCAGAAGAATAATAAATGCACAACAACAAGATTTTTATAATTCCTACAACTTTTTAATGTGATACATTTGCTTCCCTCTAATAAGTGTGCTGAATTCTTAAATTATTATTTTTAGACTACCTTAATAATTTAAATCTTTATATCTAATGCATAGCTAATTCCTTTATGCTTCTTTCTAGTTTGGGAGGGCGTTAATCCTTCAAATCTTTTATAAAGTTCTGAAAACCTACTAGGCGAACTATAACCAACTGAATTAGCAATTATAGATACATTTAGGTTAGTATTTATTAAAAGTTCTTTTCCGACTTCAATTCTTCTTCTCTGAATATACTCAGTAACACTCGCTCCAAAATGCAACTTAAAGATTGCTTTTAACTTAGTAGGACTCATTAATCCGATTTCAGACAAGTTTTTTTGTGTTATATCCATTGCATAATTCTCATCAATATAATGAGCAACTTTGTAAATTTGCTCTTTTTCTATTTCTGGCAATTTTTTAGAAATCTTTTTTTTGTAAATCTCATTTAATGAAATAGACAGAAATTCTCTGGTCTTTGCATCGAAAAAAATTTCTGCTAGTTCTGGCTCTAAATCGCAATTTAAAACTTGAGTACATATTTTTGATAAAGAATTCAAATTCTTTAATTTCATGAAGCTTTTATCAAATTTATACTTATTCTGAAGGTCTATAGGGCACATGTTTTCACTGTATAATATTGAAAATACTTCAAAATGTGAAATTTCGTTTAGGGACAAAGCATTATTATTAATTAGCCCAATACAAGAATATCCCTCAGAAAGACTTGTTTTCAAATCAAGAAGCTCACAATTCCCCTTTGATATATATGAAGAAATTAGCAAATAATCTTTTGTTAAAGTATTATCTAGATTAAGAATAAATTCTTTAAGTACATTTATGCTAGTAAAAACAAAACAAAAATCTTTATTTTTGTAAATCCATATTAAACCATTTGAATAATTATTATTAAACTTGAAAGTGCCTCCAATAGCATTAAGTTTTATTCTCTGTTCATATAGATTCAACTCCAAGCCCTCATAAATACACATACTTTCCTCCTCTGTTTAGAATTATCGGGATTAGCTATCTATCTTGATTAGCCTAAGCTAACTTTATTTTAAAATTATAGCATTTTTTGTGTTATAATGCAACAAATAATAGATTCCCCCAACAGTAATTTCAATTTCAATATTTTGCCTAGGGAGACTAAAATTTCAATAAAGTTAGCGATACATTGTGCAAGGTATGATGTTGGGTATATTGGACTATATTATGATATATGTTATTAAAGGATGATAAATTACATCTTAATGGCAAATTATATTCTTAGGAGGTGTAAAAAGAATGACTATAAAGGTAAAAGGCGAGAAAAACGTAAATTACAATCAATCTAGCGTTGACTCTTGCTCTCACACATTGAAGTCTAACTAAGCAAATTGTTTAGAATTAATGTATCGCTAACTTTATAAATGTATGAATTTGTTGGGTGATTAGGGTCGACAGGGAGACCGGAGGTGAAAATGGCAAAACACTTTTCAGTCCTTAAGGGTATACCTGATATTAGTGTTAAGGAAGGAGTTATTATTTGCCAATATGATAATCTGTTGTGGTTAAGAGATGATTTGCTGGCTATTCCAGTCGAGTATATTTAATTAGGATGGATTTTCAATTTTCATTTGTCAACATATGTTAGATAATTAAAAAAATTAAAAATAAGTTTTGAAATCAAACTAAACTTCGACCAAAATGGAATTAGATTCTAGAAAAGTCGAAAGATTCACAAATAAATTACGGAAATAAATCCGAAGATTAATTCTAATTAAAAATATGGTATAATTATTTAAAGGAAAGAGGTGTCTTATGGATTATAAAGGAAAAAAATTAAAACTATCTTTTAACTCACCAGTAATTTTGGGATTTGTCATAATCTGTTTTATTGTTTTAGTTCTAGATAAATTAACAGCTGGTTTATTAACTAGGATTTTTTTTAGTGTTTATAGGTCGTCTCTCTTGGACCCTTTAACATATTTTCGCCTTTTCGGACATGTTATCGGACATGCCAACCGGAGCCATTTTTTTAACAATATGCTGATGCTACTAATAATAGGACCATTACTGGAAGAAAAGTATGGCTTAAAGAATATTCTCATGCTTATCTTAATAACTGCATTTGTAACAGGTATTATTAATTTTATTTTCTTTCCAAATGTTCAGTTACTTGGAGCAAGTGGTGTGGTATTTGCATTTATTTTGCTTTCCTCTATGACAAGTATCAAAGAAGGAGAAATTCCACTAACTTTTCTTCTAGTTGCAGTAATTTATTTTTTACAAGAAATGTATGGTGCTATTTTTGTTAGAGATAATGTATCAAATCTTGGGCATATTATAGGAGGGATAGTTGGGTCTGTACTTGGATATTTAATGAATAAAAATAAGATTAATAGATATTAAGGGTGATTATAATTATATTATTTGGGATATGTATATTAATTTTATACAAATATTCAGGAGGTTAGTTTTGAAGTTAGAAGTGTTAAAAAAACCATATAGTCAATTTGAATTTTACAAGGCAATTGTTCGAGCTTTTCGTAGCTTTAAATACTTATCTAAATCAAGTAAAAACGGACTTGCAACTAATGAGTTTAGAGAAAGATTATAGGGATGTTAGTTTATTACACGAAATTTTAATTGTTGTCTTGACTCTACCATATCTGCTGTTAGGTTTTATTAATGTAATTTTGCTAGATATTTTTAATAGACCTATAATTAGATTTCAAGAGTAAAAATTATCCTATGCTTTTTAAATTTATATCTATAAATAGGATTGACATTTATTTTTTGAAAATGTATAATGAGAGATAAGAGGAAAAAATTATGTGAGGTGTTTTATGAAAAAGAAAGTTTTATTAGTTGTTTTATTGTTGTTTTTGATAGTTTCATCTAGTGTTTTTGCGGATGATTTAGTGAGCGTTGGCATTTATGTTAAAGGGGCTTCTTTGCCTGCACAGGGCTATATTGTTAATGGTAGAACTATGGTCCCCTTAAGGGCTTTGGCAGAAGCTTTGGACTTTGAAGTTTCCTATGAAGCGAACAAAAAAGAAGTTACTATCAAAAAAGACGGTTTTGTAGACATCAGCTTAATAGTTGGTGAGAAGGTTGCAAGGCTCGGAGAAAGAAGTATTGAGCTTGACAGTCCAAGCTTTATTAAAGATTCTAGGACTTTTGTTCCTTTAAGATTTATTTCAGAGAGCTTAGGGGAACCTGTTAAATGGTATGGTGAAGAGAGATTAGTAAGCGTTGGTTCTTTCCAAGCTAAGATGGCTAAAGACTATGAATATCAACCTATGTATATTGAATATATAGATGGATATCTTTTAATGCCAAAGGATTGGGAGGAAGAGGTTGAAGTTAAGACTATTAAAGAAGGAAACCATGCTGGCTTCTACATTATTGATAAGCATTCAAGAGAGCTAATGGACAAGGAATATCCTGAAGGTTTAAATGGTGTTTTATACAGGTTTGTTAAGGCAGAAAAACCATGGGACCCGGTAAAAAAAACTTATTTACTTAGGGAGTTTGAAGGGAAGTATTTAATGGTGCTTCCGGATTCAGACTTTAATTTTACAAAGGAAACCAGTGAACACCATAAAAATTTAATGGATAAGTATGAAAAGATATTTTCAACATTTTCTGCCCTCTCAAAGGAAAATGAAAATTCCTTTAATATTGTTTCTACAATAAAATCAGAATTTATACCTGAACGATATAGGGATTATCCTTTGCAATTAGCAAGAATAGATGATTCATATGTATATTCTTTAACAGAATTTAAGGACGACGGTTCTGTTGATGTGGGATTTTATTTCTCTTTTGATAAGGAATGGAATTTCCTTGACTATTTAGTTAAATTCTATAATGATGATAAATTAATTGGCAAAGAAATATCATTGGAAGAGGGCAGGAAACTTGCTGAAAACTTTGATAAGAGGGTATTGGGTGAAGAAAACCCTAAAATAACCCATAAGGCAAATTTATTTGTTAATAGGTATGAAGAGGGTGTGAATGAGACCTACCAAGATGAAAAGGGTGGAAGGTATTTGGTTAACTTGAAGTTAGGACTTTTAATTGCCTACGATTCAAAACTTGATTAGAAAGTAATTATTTTTATTTAAAATATAGAAAAGTACCGACTTTTAGGCCGGTACTTTTTCTTAATCATAGTCGTCATAGTCATCATTGTCATCATCGTCATCGTCATCATCGTCATCATCGTCATCACCGTCGTCATCATCATCGTCATCGTCATCGTCATCATCATCGTCATCATCGTCATCATCGTTGTAGTCATCGTAATTATCATTATTATCATTATCGTCATCGTCTTCATAGTCATCGTCATCGTCATCGTCA
>JAAYNG010000095.1 GCA_012520935.1 Tissierellia bacterium
ATAGCTTTTTTAAATTTTTTTATAAAATATGCATTTGCTATTGCAATTTAGGTCAACTTGCCGATATTAGATGAACAAGGGTTTTATATTGCCATACAGGGATAATTATAATATTATGTAGGACTAAATAGTTAATATCCCCATAGATACTTGAACTCGATAGGACTAAATATAAATAAATTCAAACTTCGCACATCGTCATTGTGAGCGAAGCAATCCAGTGCCGAGGTATATATTATGGGTTGTTTCGGGCTAAAGCCCTCGCAATGACAGAGGCAAGAAGAGCTTTTTTACTGTGAAGTTTGAATAAATTAATTTTTTATAAATAATTATTGCAGCTTTTGGGCAGACTTATTGAGAATGAAGATTGAGATGAGGAATTTTATGAAAACAAGAAAGTTTTTTAGGTCGGAAGATTGCAGCCTTGGTCGTAGTTGCCCTTATCCTATATGGGATAATCCTAGTAGGTCTTACATCTTTGAGGATTTTAGAAAACGCCAGGAAGACTGACGGTGAGAGGGCATTGACCATTGCCAATCTTGTAGCAAAGGTGGTTGAACCTGAAAGGATAGAGGGGGTCCTAGAAATAAATAGTATGGAGGATGCAAGCTATTTAGACCTTCAAAGGGAGATTTATGAAATAGGGACAGGGGTGGATGTTAAGTACCTCTATACCTTCAAGCAAATATCTGACGAGGAGATCATGTATATTGTAGACGGGTCCGGAACTATGGACGATATTGATGTAATGGACCCGCTAGGTGGAACAGACTCACTTAGCAATTACGATTTTTCTTCTAAAAACAATATCAATGCAGGAAAATACTTAGAAAGAGAAGATGAGATTGGAAATGTTATAAGGGCTATGCAGAGAATGGAAGGAAAGGTGAGGGAACTCTTGGGTAAAACCATAGAGTCAAGCGGGGGGATTTCAGCCTCCTCTGAAGAACTCACAGCCTCTGCATCAGAAAACTTTAACAGCATAAGTGAGATATCAGATAGGTTCAAAGATTTGGCAGGAAGCATTTCAGCTCAGGCTGTGGAGGCCCAAGACGGGACTAAGGCTATAATTCCAGCCTTTCATATGTTCGGGAGGATGGTATCCTCCCCTACAATTTTTTACAGCTTAGTCAACTTATATTGCCTTCTTTTAGTTAGCCGTATCTAGCCACTTATCCCAAAGGCTTCAGTCGGCAGCATACTAAAGTCGGAACTTTCCAAATTCATTTTATCTTCAAGGGCCTCCATAATCTTGAGGCTTATTTCATTATCCACAACCATAATCAAGAGGTCCTTTTCTTCGGGGATTTCAAAGCTTAAGAAGATTTCTTCAACATCTTTAAACTTTCTACCATGAACAACTGTTGCCCCCCTTGCCCCGACTTCTCTCGCCAACTGTATAGCCTCGTCAGATAAGTCCCTGTCTATAGTGATTAATAGGCAGTCATTTTTAGAAAACAGGTCCGGCCTGAAAGAGGAAACTTGAATATCATCTTCAATATCATTCAATACATGTTTAGATTCTCTCATTTTAAAGAGCACCCCCAAAATCATAACACACAAAACAGGACTCATGGCAACCATGGCTATAACTCCAAAGCCGTCAACGATAACATCAGCAGTAGGGATTTGCATAGCTGCACCTTGGGCAAAGGCAAGGACAAAGGTTGCAGTCATAGGACCTGAGGCAACTCCTCCGGCATCATAGGCAATTCCAACAAATATCGGGTCCGCCTTAAAACTTAAAATAATACCAATCAGAAAGCCGGGCAGGAGGAAGTACCATAGCCTCACTTCAGGAACCATAATCCTAACCATTGAAAGGGAAATAGCAAGTCCCACACCGATGGACAAGGTGAGCTTAAGAAGCTTTACAGGAATATGACCATTGGTTACGGTTTCAACCTGATGACCAAGGACATGGACAGCAGGCTCTGCAAGAACTACAATTAAACCTAGAAATAAGCCAATCAAAGGTAGGAGTTTTAATGAACCGCTGGCAATTTCAATACCGATGACCTTACCCATATCCATAAAACCGGAGTTTACACCTGTAAGAAAAAGAGTAAGTCCAAAAATTGTAAAGAAAAGACCGATAATGATTTCTTTAATTTCACGCCTAGGAATTTTAAATTTTACAAAATTATATATAAAGAAGAGTGATGTAATTGGGACAAGAGCTATAACAGACTCTAAAAATATACTCGGAAGTATCCTAATAATTGGCTGAATTATCCCACTTTCAGCAGCAAAGATTTCTGCAGTCCCATGTATTTCTTTTTGACCGGTAATTATAGCCATAAGCATTACAGCAAGAATTGGACCGGCACTCATTATGCCAACAAGACCAAATGAGTCATCTTCAGCACTCTTCCCTCCCTTAGCACGGGCAAGACCTGCACATAGGGCAAGGACAAAAGGAGTTGTTAAAGCTCCGGTGGTTGCCCCTGAAGCATCAAAGGCAATAGCCATGAAACCATCAGCTACAAAAATAGACAGGACTAATATTATACCGTATGTAATTGCCATGAACTTGTTCAAAGGCTTAGACTTCATAACCCTTATTACGCCAAGAGCTATCATGATTCCGACACCTATGGACACTATGTAGACCATGAATGTCGACCCCATTGCACCGGCAGAAGCCTTTTCTACTTGGTCGCCAAGTATAAGCAGGTCCGGCTCTGCAACAGTAACAAGGAAGCCAAGCAAAAAGCTTAATACCAGCATCCCAATAAGAGATCTACTTCTGGCAGTAGCCTCAGCCATATGGTCACCAATAGAAATCATACTTAGGTCAATTCCCATGAGGAAGACTGAAAGACCGATTAGGACAAGAAATGCACCGATTAGAAACCTTATCAGTAAATCAAGTTCAACATCAACGATTGTAAAAGTTAGAGCAAGCACCAATAGCACTACAGGAATTGTAGAACTGGCAACTTCTTTTATTTTTTCACTTAAAATGTTCATATAGTTTCCGCCTTCCTGTCTTGATATAGTCCTTGAGTCCTGCTAACAGGGAGGATAAAGAGGATTCCCTTTCCGGGGTTTTCCAAATCAAAGTCTTTGACAATCTGATTTTTTATGTTAGATACATCTTTGCTTTCTGAAACAATAAGTACAATTTCCTTTTGTGGCTCAACAATGATAGGAAAGTAAAAGTCTTCCGGAACACCGGCACCCCTGCCAGACATTATGGTACCACCTCTAGCCCCTGCCTTTTTAGCTGATGCTATACAGTCATCACTAAAGCCCTTATCAAGAATAACAACCAATAAATGGTGGGAAAATCCGGCGGCACCCATACTGTCAAAGTCAAAATTTTTCATAGGTGTTGAAAAGGCAATTGCAGAGTTCTTCTTATTAGTATACTTCTCCAAGCCTTTATACAGCTTATCTTCATTAGAATCATTTATCTGCATAAAAATAATATCCTTATTGACCCTGTCCAGTTCAAAAAACTTTAGAAATTTTGACCTGATGGTCCCCTTGCCGGGGAAAATCATCCCATGCTTTACCCCCAGACTTTTAATATCATTTACAATTTTTTCCCCCATACCTTTCTGGGATATTACAACTAAGATTGAATTTGAATTCATAGGCTAAACTCCTTTATTCCAATTCCTGTCATCAATGTAATCAATGACTTTAAAGCTATTAAGATATATTTTTTTTCCTCATCTTCCATATTTTGAATAGTCTTTACGACATCAGGGATTTTTGCGATGGATTCCCTATTAACATCTTTGAGGTCCCTAATGTTTCCAGTTTCAAGTACGGAAAAGACGATATTAACAAAGTTTTTTCTAGCTTCTGTATCCATTCCAGCCAGCCACTCATCAATTGTATCCTCCACCATGGCAGCCTCCGGGCTGATATCATTCTCTATAACAAAATCATCACCTTCTACAAGCCAATTAAATGAAAAGTGTTGGACTAGACCTTGGGTCTTTGACCTTATGACAAGATTTTCACCCAAGCCATGCATCAACAAACCAACAACAGACCCTTGGGGGATAGTATGTTCAATCTTACCTATCACAGGCTTTGCCCTTTCATCACTTGACAGGTCAACCATAAAACCCGGCCCATCATGGGAATATATTATATCAATCCTAGACTGGACCTTTTCACCTGCCATAACACTGGCATAGACTGCCATGTTGCCACCCTTAGAATGGCCACCAACCAACAATCTTCCATCTATTTTTTCTGCCACATCTTCCAAATATTTTAGGGCTTCCTCCTGGGCAGGAACAGGAAAGGTATAAGACATGTTAAAGTCCTCCTTCCAACCGACAAGGCTGGTGTCAGTACCTCGGAAAACTATATAGTGGAGGTCATCATCTATCTTTAAAGTGCATGCACAAAATTGACTTTCTAACTTTTCGTCCAGTTTTTCGGATAAGAAGTTAGCCTCAACATTTTTAAAACGGTTACTTTTAGAAATTGCCTTAAGCAGGACCTTATTTCTAAGGACAGACCATGTCTTTTGAAAATACTTAGTCTTATTTGGAAAAGCAGCCAAGTCTTTCAGGCTTATAAAGTCATATTCATCTTCTAAACTCCCAAGATTTTCTGAAAAGTCTAGATATGATAGTTGAGAAAAAACAAGGCTGTCAACCCTATTAAATGGAAATTCTTCAAAGCTTCTTTTTTCAGTATACACATAGTCAATAATATTTTTAGAAAACATTTTTTAGCCTTCCTTCTAACATCAAATTCAAACTTTCAACTTATATACCCTACAAGCTAACCATGTTAACGAAAAAGAAAAATTTTATTTATATTTATGTTTTTATAAACTAAATATGTGATTCGATTAAAGATAATTGGAAAAATGGCTAGACTATTAGCTTGTCGAATACATTAAACTAAGAAATAAGTCAATTAAATTCATTAAATATTTCTATCTTTAACAATTTTACAATATGGTATATAATGGAATGAAGGAGGGATAGAATGAAAACAGGAAATAAAATACTACTTATTACAGACATACCGGGTTATGGAAAGGTTGCCATGGCGGCACAGGTTCCAATACTTTCAAAAATGGGATTTGACTTATATAACCTACCGACAGCCTTGGTTTCCAACACGCTAAATTATGGTGTCTTTGATATAGCCATAACCACTGACTATATGGTGAACACAATTGCAGCTTGGAAGGAACTTGAATTTGACTTTGACGCCATCAGCGTAGGCTTTATAGGAGAGCCTGCCCAAATACCAATAATAGAAGAATTTGTAGAATACCATAGGAAGAGAAATGATAAATTAATAGTCGGCCTTGATACAATCATGGGTGACGACGGGTCCTTGTACCATGGGATTGAAGATAACACTATTGATTCAATGAGAGAGTTATGCCATATAGTGGACTACATAACACCCAACTGGACAGAGGCTTGTTTTATTACCGGCTACGACTACCAAGAAAGGGTCGACAGGGAATTTGCAAAAAAAATTGCAGAAAAACTTTACAAGCGAACAGGTTCACAGGTAGTAGTTACCAGCATACCATTAAAGGATGGCATGACCATGGCAGTAAGGGATAATGAGACCTTAAGCCTTGTGGACTATGAAGAGCTGCCAATCCACATGCCGGGGACAGGAGATATCTTTTCAGCAGTTTTACTTGGCAACTACATGAAGGGAAAGAGCCTTATGGAGGCTACCAAGAAGGCAGCCCAAGTTGTAAAGGAAATGCTCTCTAAGTCCATGGACCAAAAGGACAAGTTCCATGGAGTCCCAATAGAACAATACCTTGGTGAGGTTGAGGTTTGCTAATATTAAACTTATTATAAGAATTTTCACACTTCGAAGATAATTTGTTTTTGGCATTTTTTTAAATGGATTGCTTAGTCGCTTTGGGGTGCAGTACATATCCGCCCCTAAGGAATAGTTAAATTTAAAGCTTTCATAATGTTCGGGCGGTGGGACACCGCCCACAGGCTTGGGAAAAATGGGAATGGGGAAAGTTTGTCTAGGTAATTAAAAACTGTGCTAATAACTGGCGTTAAATCTTTAACCGCTTTTGCTAAAGTAAAATTGATTTATGCCGATAAATAATATGGTATCGAAAAAGACGAGTGAGATGTCAGATGGGAACTATGCACTTGATCAAGGCGAAATTGGCAATCATTAGTGCAATAGTATTTTTTTGTCTTTTTTTACCATAGTCTTGCTTCAATTATTCTTGTTAAAGGTTGGTATGAAGTTAGTCAATTTATTATATGGATGCTAATTCATTTAATAATTTTTCTTCATATAATAGCTTTATAAAGAAGCTTGTAGAGGAGACAGGTTTTGCTTCATTGGGATATGCTGGCACTGGTGGCAAACTCACTAATTTAAAAAGAGATGATGAGACAGGGGGTGTATTGGAGAGGGATTTTTTAAAGTATGCTATGGCAGGGAAGTTAGGTGTGTCTCGTATAAAAAAACGATGACCGGACTTTATCTTTTGACTCAGGCTGCCCGATAAAAAAGGAGGTTAACACCAATGGTGGCGTATTGGTGTAATAGACGAAAATACCTTAATGATATGGCTATTGGAAGATTAAATTGGGGTTAATGTATGAGCCTATTGAAATTTTAGGGAAAGGAAATTTTTTATAATTATTTTAACTATGTAATACAAAAGGAATATAGGATCTGATTAAATTGATAGAGGTCAAGGTCGGAAGTACTAATTTGTTATTAGATTGTTATTAATTTGTTGTTGTTTTTTTAAAAGTGCTAAAGTTATATAATATATTGCCGATTAAAGAGTCAGTATCGTTTTTTAATAATAAGAAAGGTCGTGAGAATATGACAATCAGGAGAACGATAATCCTAGGATTTTCGTTAATAATTATCTTGTTGTTGGTAATTGGTGTCATGGTTTTTAGGTTAAAGAATGCAGAGGAAGAACTTGCACATAATCAGCAATTAAGGTATGATTCATATCAGGCTGCCGATGAACTTAGACAGTCATCAGATGATTTAACAAGGTTGGCAAGACTTTATGTAGTGTCAAAAAAAGACGAGCCACAACAGGCAGCAGAGTATTTAAGAGAGTACAATGCAATCCTAGACATAAGGAACGGTAATGTTCCCAGACCGGAAAATTATCGTAGGATCTTTTGGGACTTTGCAGCAGTGCAAGGCAAGAATCCAAACCCGGATTCGGCTGTGCAAATGTCTTTGACTGACCTGATGAAGGAGCTTAACTTTACTGAAGAAGAGTTTGCCCTTTTGGACGAATCAAATAACAGGTCCAATGATTTGGTAAACACAGAAGTTATGGCTATGAACTTGGCTGACGGAAAAGTGGGTGAAGCAGAAAGGGCCGTAATGAGACCGGGTGAGAGTCCAGGAGAAACAGCAATTAGAATTATGCATGATTTTAATTATATGGAAAACAAGGCAAACATTATGCAACCAATCGACGAATTCTTTGAGAAGTTGGATACTAGGACAGCTAATATGGTTGCAGATACACAGGCAGAGGTTAAACTTTTAGTCATTATTGTAATAGCATCAATTGCAGTTTTGATTGTAGTTTCATTAATTATTATGGCTACAATTAACAGAAGTGTTCTTGTGAATATAAGAGACCTGTCAGAAAAACTATCAGCCTTGGCATCTGCAGGCGGAGACTTGACAAGGTCAGTTGGGATTTCAGCTAAAAATGAGATTGGAGACTTGGGAAATAGTGTTGATGCCTTCATTGCCAACTTAAGGGGGATTATCGGCAGTGTAAAACTTGAATCAGATAAGGCAAATGAAGCTGTTGATTTATTAGGTGGCTCAATTTCCAAGATGGACTCGGCTATAAGTGATGTTGGTGCAACTACTGAAGAGCTTTCTGCTACAATGCAGGAAACTGCAGCTACTGCTGAATCCATGTCAACATCAGCCGGTGAGGTTGAAAGGGCAGCGGAATCTATTGCCAAGAGGGCGGAAGACGGGTCATCTGTCGCAAGAGACATCCATGACAGGGCAGGGGCCTTGTTGATAGACTTCAGAAAGGCGAGAGAGGATGCAACAGATATGTTCTTAGGCATGAAGTCATCCCTTGAAGATTCTTTAAAGAAGGCGGAGGCTGTAAACCAAATATCCTTGTTATCAGACTCTATATTGGAAATTACTTCTCAAACCAATCTACTTGCCTTGAATGCTTCTATTGAGGCGGCAAGGGCAGGGGATGCAGGTAGGGGTTTTGCAGTTGTTGCCGATGAGATAAGGAAGCTTGCGGAAGATACAAACACCACTGCAACGAGGATTCAAGCTGTAACTCAAGAGGTAATTGATTCGGTTGACTCTCTTGCAGGCAATTCAAATGAACTTTTAGAATTTGTCAGCAATACTGTAACAAATGACTACGGCAAGATGGTTGGCGGTGCAGAGGACTATGAGAAGGATGCTATAAATCTGGATGACTTGATTTCTGATTTCTCTGCTTCTTCGGAGGAGTTATTGTCAACGGTGTCCAACATGAATTCTGCCATTCAAGAAATTTCCAGTGCAACCCATGTTGGTGCTGAAGGAACAACAAGTATAGCCATGGCAGGGGCAAGCCTGGGAGAAGAGGCACAACGTATTGTTCAAGAAGCTAGCGATGTAAGGGAAAGCTTGGAAAAAATGGGTTCTATAATATCTGTTGGGGGGGTAATTCTCCCAGCAGATATTTTTTTACAAAAAAAGATACACTTGCAACCCAAAATCCTGTAAAATGTTAATCACCACAATAAACATAAAGGAGGGATTACAA
>JAAYNG010000096.1 GCA_012520935.1 Tissierellia bacterium
CAAAAAAATTATTTGTCCCCTTTTACTTGGATATGTGGTTATATATATTAAATAGACATTTAATATTAAAATAAATCTCACAAACCGTCATTAGGAGGAAGGAATGCGACGAAGCAATCCGGAGGACTTAACCATTCTCTGCTTAATAAATATTACTTGATTGTCACAAAGACAAATAAACTTTAAGTTTTGTGATTGAAGTTTAAATATTTTAAAATTATACAGAAAAGTATAGATTATTCATAAGGAGGGCATATGAAAAAAATAAACCTTATATTATTTCTTCTTTTACTTTTTACCGCCTGTGGGACGAAAAACAATGAGCCGGTTGAAGAGATATCTAAAGAAGAAGCTATAGTAAAAGTTGAGGAAAAAAATGAAAATGAAAAGATTAAAGAAGAAAAACTATCGTCTGACGGTGTGAGGATTACTGAATACGAAGACGGCTATACAAGTATGCTGTCGCCGGTTGGTGAGATGGTGATTGTAAGAAAACCGGAAGCTTATGATTATACAAGCTTTCCTGACTATGTTTTAAGCGAATTGCCTGCCGGCACAGGAACAGAGTTTAATCAAGATTTAAGGAGTAAGGATGTCACAAATATTGACCTGTCATATAAGTTGGACTACTTACTTGAAGCAGACTTTGACGATAATACCAAGTGGCCTGACAGCCTGCCCAAGGAATTTGATATAGAAAAAATAATGGAATACGGAAAGGACCCCGGCTTTGGTGTTCGAGAACTTCATAAGCAGGGGATTAATGGAGAAGGTGTTGGTATTGCCATAATAGATGGTTCTTTATTGGTAGACCATGTGGAATATAAGGATAGGCTGAAGTTATATGAGGAAATTCATATGCATCCACAAACCAATACTTCTGAAATGCATGGACCTGCAGTTGCCTCGATTGCAGTAGGGAAGAATATCGGGGTTGCACCTATGGCAGACTTATATTACATAGCTGTGACTCATGGGGTATACAATGAGGGTTCTTTTGATTTCGATTTGTACTGGTTTGGCAAGGTTATTGACAGGGTTATAGAGATAAACAAAACTTTGCCTGAGGACAGGAAAATTAGGGTGATTTCTATATCCTTTGGTTTAGGAGGAAGTGGATTAAAAAATGAAGATTTAGCTATGGAGGCAGTTGAGAGGGCAAAAGAAGAAGGAATTTACACAATTACCGTTAGTCAATCCATGGGGGGACTTGGAAGGAATCCTTTAGGTGACCCTAATGATATTAATTCATATACTAAGGGATACTTTTGGAGGGATTCTCCTGCTCCGGGTTTTATAGATAGGACTATGGCTCCTATGGACTCTAGGTGTCTTGCCAGCCCGACAGGAGAAGATAAGTATGTATTCTATTATTCGGGGGGTATGAGCTGGGCAGTCCCTTATACTGCCGGTCTTTATGCCTTGTGCTGTCAGGTAAATCCCGAAATTACTTCGGAAGAATTTGAAAGGCTTGCCTTGGAAACTGCTGATGATGTCCAGTTAACGGGAGAAGGAATAAAAAGGAAGATTGTAAATCCGAAGGCATTGATTGAAGAGGTTAAAAAGATAAAAGAATAGTGGTGAATCAAAAGGCTTTGGGAGGGTGTAACAATCATTCCAAAGCTTTTTTATTTGTAACTTTATTAAACACTGGAACTAAATTACTCAAAACACTGGAATGAAAATACTAAATTTACTGGAATGAAATTGCTAAAAATACTGGAATGAAATTATAAAAACTTGAAATTTTCAAAACTTTTTTAATTCTTAATTTCTTTTTAACCATAAATTTACATTCATCTCGTATAATAATCCTAGAGAATTTCTTCTCTCTCTTTTTCGTTTAGGAAGGCGTTCGGTGCAGCGTCTTTCTTTTTTGTTTGACTTTTCTATCACCATAGTACAAAAATATTGACATCATACGCAATATGACGTACCCTATTATTATAGGGGGAAATATTAATGCCAATGACATCTAGGCAGAAGATTAAGCTTTTAAAGGATAATGGTTTTACATATATACCAAGTGGCGATGGTTCTCATAAGAAGTTTAAAAATTTCAAGATTGGTAGAACTACCATAGTTCCGGACTATCCAGGCAAGGAGTTGGGAAAGGTTTTGGAGCATGAAATTTTGAAACAAGCAGGTCTTAACATGAATTGTTTAATGAAGGAGGGGATTGTTATGTTTGTTGTTTATCCTGCTATTTTTTTAAAGGGATTTGATGGAGGATATACTGTTAATGTGCCTGACTTAGATGGTTGTTTGACAGAGGGAAAAAATTTATACGAAGCTTTTGAAATGGCTGAGGATGCTATTTGTTCTTATCTTTTTGAGCACTATATTGATAAGATTGCTTTTCCTCCTGCTTCAGATATTTCAAACATAGAGATTAAATTAGATGAAGAAGAAAAGTTAATTTTTGATTTGTCCGGGTCTTTTATAAGTTATGTTCATGCTAATGTGGGAGAATTTATTAAGAGAAGTGAGAATAAGGCTGTTAAAAAGACTTTATCTATTCCAAGCTACCTTAATGAAATTGGAATTAGCAAAGGAGTTAATTTTTCTCAAATCTTACAGGATGCACTGAAAAATGAATTTAACCTTAGTTAAAAAACCATGTTCAAAAACCCTCATTAGAAAATTCTTTGAGGGTTTTATTTGACTTTTCTATTCTAATATAATATTCTCACTTCACATATCGTCATTGCGAGCAAAGCGAAGCAATCCAGTTCCAAGTCAAATACTTATGGATTGCTTCGGGCTAAAGCCCTAGCAATGACGGGGGTAAGAAGGATTTTTAACTTGGAAGTATGAATTAATATATTTGCATTGGTTATTGTAAAGATATTCTATTTTGCCCAATGTAAAGACTTGTTGCGGAGATGTAAACCATAATTGGTAGAAGTTTACATGTCTTTATTTTAAACTTAAGGGCAAAGGGGGATTTATATATGGAACTATCTGAAAAAATTTTAATTTAAGAAAAAAGCAAGGAATGTCCCAAGAGGACTTGGCAGAAAAACTAAATGTTTCAAGGCAGGCTATTTCTCGCTGGGAAAACGGGTCTACAAAGCCGGATGCGGATAATATTTTACAGTTAAGCAAGCTGTTTGCTGTTACGACTGATTACTTACTTAATGATGAATATGAATCAGACAATGACCTGCCAAAGGTAAAGGAAGTTAAAGAAGACCAAAGCGGACAGATATTAATTTATCTTGCAATATTAATGCTTATGAATTTAATTGTACAATTTATGTGCGTTTTCATCTTAAAAAATTTATTGTTCAGTCTATTAAGTTTTATTCCTTTTGTTAGTATGATACTTGCCTATGAATATGCTTATAGAAAGAAACCTACTGAAAGGGGAAAGGTATTTAGAAAGAAGTTTTACAAGATTGCTGTTTGGCTTGGAACTTATTTTCCGATTAGACTTTTATTTTTAATTGTTATGAGTTTGTACTCTCGTCCATATTCAACTTTAGCGTTGGAGTGTGTCATTTTAGCGGTTTATATTGGAACGGCTTTAAAGATTGATTTATTTATAGAAGAAAGTTATTTAAAAAATCAGAACTGAATTTTTAATTTCTTAAAGAATTGACTTTTATTCCTTATTAGTGTATATTCTTAACAGGGGTGTTATAATGAGTATTAGTGATGCCATGATTCTGCTGGGAATTATTATTCTTATTTATACATTAAATAGGGTAGGTATTAATCGTCTTAGGCAACAAAAAAAAGAAGATAAAAAGTTTGAAGAATGGAAGATGAGGACACACACATGGGGGAGTAGGGAGAAAAGGGGAAAAAAAAGAAAATGAAGAAGACTCCTTTTCTATTTCCTTTTCTGGCAATTTCTATTTTAATTTTAATATTAAGCAACTTAAACATTAAGCTTTGGAGGGAATCTTCAAAGCTAATTTATATTGAGGGCAAGAAGGTCGAACTTGTTGGAGTGGTTGAGGAGGTAAAAAAGAGGAAGGATGAATATACCGGCTATGTCTTAAAGGCTAAAGACTTGGTCAAGGGGGACAGGTCTTTAAAGTTAAATGAAAATGTCTACTTGGCTGTAATTGGTGAAAGTGCCTATGACATAGGGGACATAATTAAGTTTAGGGAAATTGTAAAAGTTCCAGAAGAAAATACAAACCATGGTCTATTCAACTACCAAAGATACCTTAAGTCATCCTTTATTTATACCACATATTCAGCAGACTCTTCTGCTGTTACAAAGGTTGGCAGAGATAATAGTTTGGGATACGGTCTTAAAAGGAGCTTTAGGTCCTATGTTGAAAGGGTAACTTACACTAATTTAGAAGAAGAAAATGCTGACCTTTTGTCTTCGGTTATTTTGGCAGACTATAACTATATTGATGACCAAGTATCTGAATCCTACAGAAAACTTGGCTTGTCACACCTTTTGGCAGTTTCTGGCCTACATATTGGAATAATAGTGGGACTTTTTGTTTTTATCCTTTCTAACCTTGGGGTAAAGAGGGAAGTCTTGACCACAATAACATTGGCAAGTCTTTGGCTTTATGCCTGTATTATAGGTTTTCCCCCATCTGTTGTAAGAGCTGCCATAATGACTAGCCTTATGCTTATAGCCTTTCTTTTAAGAGAACCCTACAGCATGGAAAACTCTTGTTTTCTTGCTGGTTTCATAATTCTTTTTTTTAATCCCTATGAACTATTTAACACTGGTTTTCAACTTTCTTTCGGGGCGACTTTATCCATAGCCTACCTTACAAGGCCATTGAAGAACTTGCTTTACCCTGCCAAGTCCTTTCTTGTGGATGCTTTATATGCAACACTTGCTGTTCAAATTGGGATTTTTCCAATAGTAATCTACCACTATTCTTATTTTAATCCTGTAAATATTTTGACTAATTTAATAGTTACTCCCATCTTTACACTTGTCTTATGGTTGACCGTCTTACTGTTACTTGCCTTTCCAATTTTGGGTGCTGGAAACTTTTTAGGGACCATACTAGATTTTTTAGTAAGGTTTATGGAGACTTGGAATGATATTTTTGGTGTGGGTGAATTCTTAGGGAGGAACTATAAGGCTCCTGACCTTGAGGGATTTATTTTATATTATGTAATCATATTTGTCTTTCTATTCTTAAGGAAGTATGGCAGGAAGGTTGATGGATTACTTCTTAAATTTACTGTGGTTTCACTTATAGCTACTATTGCAGTAACAATTGCCATAACAGACAGAAACGCATTAAACTTAACAATGATTCATGTAGGTCAAGGGGATGCTATTTTTCTTGAGGGTTATAGTAAGAAGATTTTGATTGATACAGGTGGAAGTTATTTTACCGAAGATGAGGTAGCCAAGAGGATAACAATTCCTTTTTTAAAGAAGAGAGGGGTAAATAGGCTAGATACTGTAATCCTCTCCCACTTTGATGGAGACCATGCAGCAGGAGTGGAAGCCATCTTAAGTGAATTTAAAGTTGATAGGTTTTTTATCCCATATGTTTCTGATTCTAAGTATTATGATATAATTAGGGATAGTGGGGTTAAGACATACATTTCAAATGTTGGTGGAACCTATGCTTTTTCAGATAATTCTGGCCTAATAACTATCTATCCCGATGGAGAAAGCCTGCCTGGCTATAAGAGGAAGGGGAACCTATCCACTGTCCAAGTCCTGAAACACTATAACAATACCATGCTTTTTACCGGCGACTTGGAAAAGGAAGATGAGTTAGAGATATTAAAAGTTTTAAAGCCAGTGGATGTCTTAAAGGTCGGTCACCATGGGTCAGACACATCAAGTTCAGAAAGATTTTTAGAGACCACAAAACCAAGATTGGCTTTGATATCTGTAGGCAGGGACAATGAATATGGCCATCCATCACAGGATGTGGTAGACAGGCTGGAAAGAATTGGTTCACTTATACTCCGTACAGATAGGGATGGGGAGATAAATTTAAAGTTTACAAAAGAGGGTATATATTATTCAACTTTTTATGGAAAGACCTTTGATTTTAAAGGTTTAGTTTGTTTCTTGCTAGCTGGTCTAGTTTTTGTATATCAGTTGATTTACTATATTAGGAGAAGAGATTATGGATTACAAGGACTTCATTAAGTACATAAGAGCAGGTTCACTTGGAAATTTCTACCTTTTTAAGGGAGAAGAAAAATACTTAATAGATAATACTTTGGGCATAGTTAAGGGAATTATCCCAGAGGACTTTAGGGACTTTAATTTATATATACCAGATGTGGATGAGTTTTCTGTGGATGCTATGATGGACTTTATAAATAGGGCACCCTTATTCCATGATAGGAAGCTCTTAATCATAAGGGATTTAAAGACTGCAAAAGACAATTCTAAGTCGGAATTATACGACAAGATACTAGAAGTAATACCGAAACTTACTGACACAACATTAATAGGTGTGGACAGGGAGAATGCACTAGATAACAGGTTTAAATTGGTTAAATACGCAAAGGACCAAGGGGTCTTGGTGGAATTCAAGAGGGCAGACAATAAGGAGTTTGAAAGGTGGGTCCTGAAAAAGATTTCTGATAGCGGAAAAGAGATAAGTAGGGAAAACCTAAGGCTATTAGTCGATACTACAGGCTATACTAAATATAGGAGTACAGTAGACCTCTATACAGTGGACAATGAATTGATGAAAGTGTTGAATTATGATGAGGGAAAGGAAGTCAGCAAAGAAGCCATAAGAGAGACTGTGACTGGTTATGTTGATGATAACATTTTTAAGTTATTGGAAGATATTTTTTCGGGCAATAAAAGGGCCATTGTATCTTTTAGAGAAATGGAGTCCGGCAGTGAGCCGATTTTTAAGATATGGCACATGGTCCTTCGTTGGGGGAGGCTGCTTTTTGAGATTAGGACCTTGAAGGAAGCCTTTCATGCCGATGATGAAATTAGAAAGCGTTTATTTCTCTCGCCTTATGAATTTAAAAGGTTAGTCCCTATATCATCAAGACATACGGCTAATGAATGGAGGGAAGTTTTTAAAAGGCTTGAGAAAATTGACTATATGAATAAGTCTTCTGTCTTGGACTTAAAGGGTAAGATTGAAGAACTTATTGGCTTTATGATAGAAAAGAAGGAAGTTATGAGATGAGTAATAAAAGAAGTATAAAAAGGGAAGGGGCCCATCCTTTGAGAAGTTTATTGGGTCGATAGTTGCGGTTGTATTTGGGATTTTTTGGACAGTAATGGCCTTTAAATTGTCTTCTCCATTTAGAACAGAAATGAGTGATGGAGGTCCATTTGGAAATACTTTCTCTATTTTTGGCACAATTTTTCCTTTATTTGGAATAATATTTGTAATTTCAGGAATTGTTACTGCTGTAATAAGTTACAACAACGCATTTGGGAAAAATCGGTTTTCAGAATATGATATAATGGATTCAGATGAAGAGGTTGACCCATTTCAAAAGTTTGTGGACAGCAGGGATGATGATTATATGGATGAAGAGGACAATGGCGATATAGGGGAGGCAAACTTCTGTCCAAACTGCGGGGCAAAAGCTGAAGGGGACTTTGAATACTGCCATAAGTGTGGGAGTAAACTACCTTAAGTTTAATGTCAAGGGAGGAACTTATGAAAAAGTTTATCAATGGAAAAATTTACAAGAATGATGAAACTAGCGAAATTCTTGTAGAGAATGGAAAGATTGTCGAATTAGGAAAGAATCTAAAAGATGTTGATGAAATTATTGACTTGGGTGGAAAGTTGGTATGCCCGCCTTTTGTGGATTCCCACCTACACTTAGACTATGTTTATACTCTTTCAGAGATGGCAGAGACAGGTGCCAAGTCCGGTACCCTTTTTGAGGCTATTGAACTATGGCCTAAGTATAAGGAAAGTATGATGACTAGAGAAAGTGTAAAGCGTTTGGCTAAGAAGGGGATAATGGACGAGCTTAAACACGGAGTACAATATATAAAGACACATGTTGATGTAACAGATCCTAATTTCACTGGCTTAAAGGCTATGTTGGAGTTAAGGGAAGAATTAAAGGACAAGGTCTATATCCAAATTGTTTCCTTCCCGCAAAACGGTATGTATACTTACAAGGGCGGGGTAGACCTGGTGGAAGAAGGCTTAAAGATGGGGGCGGACTCTGTTGGCGGAATTCCTCACTATGAACCGGCTAGGGAGTTTGGGGAAAAGTCAATCCATGACATTGTGAAACTTGCTATGAAATATGATAAGCTAATTGATGTTCACTGCGACGAAACAGATGACCCTCAATCAAGATTTGTAGAGTTATTAAATGCCCTAGTCCTAATGGAAGATTATGGAACAAGGACTACAGCTTCCCACACTTGCTCCTTTGGTTCAGACAATGACTCTTATGCATACAGGATGATAGACTTATTTAAGAAGTCAAAGATGAACTTCACTTCACTACCGACAGAAAATGTATACCTTCAAGGAAGGCAGGACACATACCCTAAGCGAAGGGGTTTAACGAGGGTTAAGGAATTTATAGAAAACGGAATAAATGTGGCATTTGGCCAGGATTCAATAAATGACCCATGGTATCCGGCAGGGAACGGAAACCACATGATAATTTTAGACCACGGAATACATTTAGCACAGATTATGTCAGCTGAAGACATGGAAAGAAACTTAGACCTAATCACATACAATGGGGCAAAGTGCTTAAATATTCAAGATGAATATGGTATAGAGGTTGGAAGGGCAGCAAACTTTATAGTCCTTGACGAGTATTCACCAGCTGAGGCTATAAGGAACAGGTCAGATGTTTTAATGTCGGTTAGAAATGGAGAATTCCTATTTAAGAGAAAGCCGGTTGAGTATGAAGTGGAATTGGATTTAGGTAGGTAATTGAATGGCAGATAGTAGACAGAATAATGAAATTTTTGAGTGGAAATACTTCCTACTACTCTCAACTGTGCCCTTCTTTGCAGTTCTCACGGAACTTGCACCCACAGGCGTCTTAAGTTCAATTGCCGGAGACCTTAATGTGGACATTGCTAAGGCAGGTAGTCTTGTGGGACACTACGCCTTGGCAGCGGCGATTTTCGGAATACCCCTTATAGCTGCCAGCGTTACTATGGATAGGAAAAAACTTTTAATGATGATATTGTTCGCCCTAGGTATATTTAATTTAATAGTTGCTTTTTCCACAAATTTCACCTTGACCCATATAGCCAGGTTTTTGTCGGGCCTTAGTGCAGGTGTAATGTGGCCAATGATAGTTGCTTATGGTGTAAAGATGACTTCTAAAAATCATGGAGGAAGGGCTGTTGCAGTTATTATGGCAGGCTCAACTATTGGTATGAGCCTTGGAATTCCATTATTTACACTTGTTGCAAAGTTATTTGGCTGGAGGGCAGAATTTTACCTAATGGGTGGGCTAATCCTATTAGACATGTTATTAATAGGAAAAATTCTACCCAGTGTACCAGGAGAGGAAAGAACAGAGTCGAATTCACTCCCTATGATTATTAAAAACAAGGGGGTCTTGACTGTAATGTTAATTACTACTTTAGTTATTATAGCCAATTATGGGGTGTATGTGTATATTGAAAGGATGGTAGATAGTTTTAAGCTTTCCGGAGGCATAAGTCTTGCCCAGTTGTGTTTTGGAGCCGGCTCACTGGTATCGGTTATATTGGTCACTAAATTAATAGACGGCCATTTATACGGATTGCTAGTAGGACTTTTTTCTCTGGGAGTCTTGTCCCTATTATCTTTTAGGATTTTTAGAGGGACAGCTCTTGTTGCCCACCTGAGTTTCGCAGCTTGGGGGATGTCCTATAGCTCCGTATCAACACTTCTTCAGGCGGTAGTGTCAAAACAAGTATCCAAAGGAAGGGATATAGCCACTTCTTTACAATCGGCCATGTTTAATTTGTCTATTTTGATTGGAACACATTTCAGTGGTTTTATCCTAACAGAAACAGGCGGAGATATTAATCCGGTTATCCTTATGGGGATAGTATTTTTGACAGGGGGAACGATTGTTGCAATATTAAGTAGGAAGATAATAGAAAGGGACCCGGCATAGGGTAATATAAAAAGCTTATCTCCAACAAAGTCCTATGTTAGAGATAAGCTTTAATTAATATCTATTTGCCATAATTTTCTTTCATATAAGCAGCCCATTCATCATAGGAATTCTTCTCATCCTTCATTTTTTAATATAGGTTTCTGACTTGAATATCGTATATTTGTCCCAGCTCTAAGATATCTGCATCCTTATCTACAAGGCTTCCGTCAAAGGAAACTTCCACAATATTACTAGGCAGTCCTTCTGTGGTAATAGTTTTACCGTCAAGGGAGTGGTTTAGGTTTTCTATACTTAAGGACACTAACTTATCTTCTTGATTTTTAAAAATATATTGGAACTCTTCCGGAATAGACCTTATTTCAACAATTAGCTCATCTTCCCTCGTTTCAACAATAACTCCTACAAAGTGAGCCACATCTTCAGTCGGTCCATCGTAGCTGATGGCAATGCTTCTGAAAATAAACCATCGACCGTCTATTTTAACATTTATTCTCGAAGGCTTTCCCTTCTTATACTCATAGCCCTTTCCAAAGTTGGATTCATTATCTTTTTTAGGATCTTCAGACCCTTTCACTGTACTTTCTATTTTACCGTCGGGACTATCCCAAGTGATATTGCTGTTTACATATCCGGTATCCACATACAATTGTCCGTCTACCATTACCATAGGGGGCAAGTCGGAAGGGACTTCGCCCTTGTCCTTAGCACAAGCTGTTATTATTAAGGTGCTGGCAAGTAACAAGGTAAGTAATAATATTTTTTTATTTTTCACAAGTATCTCTCCAATTAACATAAATAACAAAAAAACCGCAGTTAGGCGGTTTTCATTGCTTTATTCAGCTTTAATTGTAGTCTTCCGAGTTTTCTTGAAGCAGCATTCTTATGAATGACATTCTTATCCGCTGCCTTCTTAAGCTTTTTGTCAACTTTTTTAAGGGCTTCCTTAGCCTCGTCGAACTTGCCTTCGTTAAGAAGAGCTTCAAAACGCTTAATATATGTTTTCATTTCAGACTTTCTCGCCTTATTCCTAAGAGTTTTCTTTTCAGTAACAAGAATTCTTTTCTTTGCAGATTTTATATTCGCCAATCATTTCACCTCCCGTATAATCACAACGAAGATTTTAACATAAAATTGAACAGATTGCAAGTAGAATTTATTTTTAGATAAAATATGTTTTTCCTCTTGACAAGTTAACTCTTTTAGACTATAATGCTTTAAATCATACTAAAGAGTTGATAAAGGGTAGTAGTTAAGATAGGTTCGTCCAAGAGAGCGGCGTTTGGTGGGATGTCGTATGAAGGTCTTAATGAATGGGCTTTTGATTGCAAACCGAAATAATAGTAGGCTTTGACGGAATTCGAAACGTTATATTCGAGGCACATATGTGCAAAGTGGGCTATTTTATATAGTCAATTTAGGTGGCACCGCAGGTACTCCTGTCCTATTTTTTATATGGGATTGGGAGTTTTTTTATTTCAAAATTTAGGGGGATGTTATTATGAAGAAGTTATTTATTTTGTTTTTAGGACTTATTATTTTAATAGGTTGTGGGCAGGTAGATGAAGGAAGTGGAACTAGCAAGAAGAAGGTAGGTATTGTTCAGTTTGCTGAACACCCATCCTTGACAAACTGCACAAATGGATTTATTGAAGGCATAAAGGAAGCCTATGGAGAGAATCTTGAAATAGATTTGAAGAACGCAACAGGTGAAGGGCAAAATGCAGCCCTAATTACAGACCAGTTTGTTTCAAAGAAATATGACTTAGTGTGTGCAGTTGCCACCCCTGCAGCCATGTCAGCCTTTAATAGTTCTGACGGAATAGTCCCTGTGGTTTTCTCAGCAGTTTCTGACCCCGTTGCAGCAGGTTTGGTAGAAAGCCTTGAAAGTCCAGGTACAAACTGTACTGGGACAAGTGATACCTTGCCAATTGATACCCAACTTCAACTTATAAAGGATTTAGTTCCAAATGCAAGCAAGATAGGTATACTATACACAACAAGTGAGGTAAACTCTCAAACTAACCTTAAGAGGATGGAAGAGTCCAGTCAAAAGTTTGGCTTTGAAATCATACCTATTGGTATTAATAACGCAGATGAAATTCCAATGGCAACCGATGCTCTTTTGAAAAAAGTTGATGTAATTACTATGCTCACAGATAATAAGGTTGTGGATAACCTAAAACTTATTACAGACAAGGCTAGGGCTGCTGGTGTCCCTGTCTTTGGGTCTGAAGAGGAACAATTAAATTCCGGCTGTGTGGCAGCTATGAATATAAATTATTTTGACCTTGGAGTTGAAACCGGAAAGATAGGTGCGGAACTTTTGAAGGGAAAGGATGCAAAGGAGATTCCAGTTATGGTTATCGACTCTGCCAACCCTGTATTAAATCCCGCCATTATCTCAGAGTATGGTCTTGAGATACCGGAAGCTTTAAAAGAAGCTAAAACCTACGGAGGGGAATAGGATGGATGTTGTTTTTTCTTTACTTCTAACAGTTCTGGAAGAGGCTTTTATATATTCCTTTTTAAGCTTGGGAATTTATATAAGCTATATAATACTCAACTTTCCAGACCTGTCTGTAGATGGGACATTTCCTTTGGGAGGGGCAGTAACTGCCATCTTGTTGCTGGCAGGTTGGAACCCTTTGCTTGTATTGGTCTTGGCCTTTATTGCTGGTAGTCTGTGTGGAATTTTAACAGGAATCTTCCATACTAAATTTAAAATCAAGGACCTACTTTCCGGCATTATTACCATGACAGGCTTGTATTCTGTGAATTTACTCATAGCAGGCTCTGCCAATGTTTCTATAATGAATACTAAGACTGTTTTCAACTCAGGTTTAGGAAGTCTACTTCCCGAAAGTCTAAAGGAATATAATATAGTTATAATAGCTTTTTTATTGTTGATTATTGTAAAGCTTATACTAGACCTATTTTTAAAGACAGAGGCAGGACTTATCCTAAGGGCTAGTGGAGACAACAAGAGGGTGGTTACATCCTTAGGCAAAAACCCTGGCAGTGTAATTATTTTTGGTCTAGCTTTGACAAATGGACTTGCAGCCCTTTCAGGTGCTATCCTAGTCCAAGCCCATGGCTATTTTAATGTAAATAGTGGTATAGGGATGATGGTGGCAGGACTCACCTGTATGATTATAGGCAACTCACTCTTTAAGGGGCTTTCTTTTATAAAGATAAGTACAATGGCGATATTGGGGACAATAATTTATAAGGCCTTGATATCTTTAGCCTTTAACTTAGGTGCTCCACCAAACACTTTAAAATTAATAAATGCAATTATATTTTTAGTAGTCTTAGTCGCAAGAGAGAAGTCAGCAAGGCAGACTTATATCAGGGGTGAACTATGATAGAATTAAGAAATATTTATAAGGCTTTTAATAAGGGGACAGTAGATGAGATTAATATATTTGAAGATTTTAACTTCAAATTAGATGAAGGGGACTTTGTAAGTGTCATTGGGTCCAACGGGTCTGGCAAGTCTACCTTATTAAATCTAATTTCCGGGAGTGTATATCCAGATAGTGGTCAGGTTTTAAAAAATGGAGAGGATATAAGTTTACTGGAAGAATATAAGAGGTCAGCTTCTATTATGAGGATTTTTCAAGACCCTTCTCTTTCGGGGAGTCCAAAACTTACAATATTAGAAAATCTTGCCCTATATGATTCTAAGGCTAGGAATTTTTCTTTAAGACCAGCCATTAAAAAGAATAGGTTGGATGAATATAAGGAGATGCTTTCTCGTTTGGGAATGGGACTAGAAGACAGGTTACATGACAAGCTTGCAAGTCTTTCAGGAGGTCAGAGGCAGGCTCTAATGCTTGTCCTAGCTAAGTTATCAGGGGATGGGGTTTTACTTTTAGATGAACATACAGCAGCCCTTGACCCTAAGGCTGCAGAAACTGTGATGGGATTGACAAATCAGTTGATAAAAGAACTAAAGCTTTCTGTGGTTATGGTTACCCATAATTTAAAACATGCCTTATCTTATGGTAACCGCCTAGTGATGCTCCATAAAGGGAAATATATTTATAATACAGAAAACCATGTTGGTAAATTAAAAATGGATGAGGTGTTAAATAAGTTTTACGAAACAAGTATAGAAGTTGGAAATAGCGTTTGAATTTTCAAACGCTATTTTGAAAAAGTCTATTTTTCAGAGCTTACTTTGTCTTTAAGTTCCTTGACTAACTTTTCGTAGTCTATCCCATGCTTAGATGTAAAGTCTCCTAACTTATCAAAAAGATTATTACACATTACACATTTACCAACGACCTCGTCATAGGGTTTAAAAACTATTTCTGTTTCTGGATGTTCAGATACGATATCCAGTATAACACTCTCCTTATTAAACATTTTTTCCTCCTTATAAAGGTGGCGACCATGTTAATTGATGGTCGGCTAAATATCATTTGAGTAACATCAACAATACTATCTTTTCTTTCCAAATAACAGGGAAAGGACAAATAAAACTATAAAGATAAAAAACAAATTAGCTATGGAAGTTGCAGCTCCTGCTATGCCACCAAAGCCAAAAATTGCAGCTATTATTGCTATTATTATAAATATTATTGAATACCTTAACCTATACTTACCTCCTCAATTTGTATTTACTAGATTAGTCTTATGATACCCGAATAATTAAAGTTAAACGAAAAAATATTTAAAGGATAAAATAAATATTTAATAAATTTATCAATTTATGATTAATTTGACTGTGCAATAGTGTATAATAGTAAAAAAAGGAGGGATAATAATGGGAATTATTAAAGCTGTAACAGGAGCTGTGGGTGGAGCCTTAGCTGACCAGTGGCTAGATGCCTTTGAAGCCTATGATATGGGACCAAGCACAGTCTTTACTTATGGGGCACCAATTAGAAACGACAAGAGGAGTTCAAATACAAAAGGAACAAGCGACTATATTACAGATGGGTCTAAAATCCATGTTGGACCTAATCAATTTATGATGCTATTAGATGGTGGTAGGGTCGTAGACTATACTGCAGAGGAAGGTTATTATACTGTAGATATGAAAACTCAACCATCTCTCTTTAATGGCGACTTTGGCGATGCAATAAAAGAGTCCTTTGAGAGGATTAAGTTTGGAGGTGGGACTCCGACTAAGCAACAAGTTTTTTACATCAACCTTCAAGAAATTAAGAACATAAAATTCGGGACTGCAAATCCACTAAATTATTTTGACGACTTCTATAATGCGGAGTTGTTCTTAAGAACTTTTGGAGACTATTCTATAAGGATTACCGACCCTTTGAAATTTTTCAGAGAAGTGGTTCCAAGAAATGCTAACAAGGTAGACATAGATGAAATTGACGACCAATTCTATTCGGAATTTATGACTGCCCTACAATCTACAATGAACAAGATGTCTGCAGATGGCTTTAGGATTTCCCATGTTTCTTCAAGGGGACAGGAGTTATCTGACTATATGAGTCAGGCACTTGATGAAAAGTGGATGGACCTTAGGGGCTTTGAAATTGTTTCTGTAGGTATTACAAGTATTTCTTATGACGACGAGTCTAAGGAATTAATAAACATGAGGAACAAGGGGGCTATGCTGGGAGACCCTAGCGTTCGAGAGGGTTATGTTCAAGGCTCTATAGCCAGAGGCTTGGAAGCTGCCGGTTCCAATGAAGGCGGAGCAACAGGTGCCTTTATAGGTATGGGCATGGGTATGCAGAATGCCGGCTCATATATGGCTGGCGTATCACAAGTGAATCAACAACAAATGCAGGCCCAACAACAAGCCCAACAACAGGCGCAAAGTCAACAGGTGCAAGGTCAAGCCGGTGGGTGGAAGTGTACAGAGTGCGGAACATCTAATTCAGGTAAATTCTGTACTAACTGTGGTGCAAAGGCTCCTGAAGTTTCTGCATCTAAATTCTGTTCAAATTGTGGAACAAAACTTGGAGAAGGGGCTAAGTTCTGTACTGAATGTGGAACTAAACTATAGGTGATGCTATGTCTTCTGTAGATCAATATAAATGTATTTCTTGCGGGGCTCCAATATTTTTTAAGCCCGAAGTAGGGAAATTTAAGTGCGATTACTGCAATTCAGAATACACCGAAGAGGAACTTACCGCTTATTTAGAGAGTCTGAAGGAAGGCAAGGAAACAAAAGAAGAAACAAGGGGAGAAACATCTGGTGAATACCAACAGTATCACTGCAATAACTGTGGGGCTGAAGTGGTTTCAGATACTGAAACCACTGCAACCTTCTGTTATTACTGCCATTCGCCGGTTATAATATCATCAAGGCTTTCAGGTGAATTTAAGCCTGAGAGGATTGTTCCTTTTAAAGTATCCAAGGATAAGGCTGTAGAAATCTTCTTAGACTGGGCTGGAGGCAAAAAGTATGTGCCGAATGACTTTGGAAAGAAAGAACATATAGATAAGATGACAGGTATTTATATTCCATACTGGTCCTATGATGTTGTTTTAGATGTTGATTACCAAGCCATTGGCGAGAATGTAAGTGTTTGGACAAGTGGAGATGTGGAATATACAAACACTAAGCAGTATTCCATTGTAAGGTCAGGGGACATGGAATTTAACAACATTGATGAGCTGGCCACAGATAAGTTTGAAGAGAGGTTATTAAATGGAATTTCTCCTTATGAAGAGGATTCTGAAGTGGAATTTTCTAAAGGCTACCTGTCAGGTTTTTTTGCAGAGTCTTTCAATGTAGACCGTGATGCCTGCATGCCGGATGTGGAGGAAAGAGTGAAAAACTATTCCAGCAACTTGCTGGCTGATGCAACCGGAAACTACTCCAGGGTAAAGGTGGAGAGGGATAACCGAAATATTAAGAAGGCTGAGGAACAATATGCCCTGTATCCGGCATGGATACTCACATATAACTTTAATGGCAAGATTTATGTGTTTGCAATCAATGGGCAAACAGGCAAGGCCTTTGGTGAACTGCCTGTTGATAACGGGAAGCTATATAGGACAACAGGAATAATATTTGCAATAATAGCCGTCCTTCTTGTGTTGGGAGGTTTGTTCATATGGTAAAAAGAATAATAATATTAATAATGCTTGTTTTATTATTAAGCCTGCCATCAATTGCCAATGCCGAAGTTGACCATCTTGTTTTCTTGGATGGAAACCAAGAAAAGTACATGACTGATAAGGAAGCCAATGAGTTTAGGACTAGGTTGGAAGAGATTTCAGATAAGCATAATGCAGACTTTGTAATAATTTTCAAGGAAAATGTTGGTAACGCTCAAAGTTATGCAGAACAATACTATGTAAACAATAATCTAGGCAGGGGACCTAACAAAGACGGGGTTATTCTTCTAATAAATATGGCCGGCGGTCCCGGCAATAGGGATATTTATATTGCAACCCATGGCATATCTAAAGATTATATTACAGATAAAAAAATAGATAAACTATTGGATGTCCTAATTGACAATGGGCTGGGGGACTATATTTACTATGAGCCGATATCAGCCTATATTAAAAATTTGGATAAGCTTCATAGGGGGAACTATGTAAGCCCTCTTGATGCCTTGATATCTGCAGTGGCAGGTTTATTTGCATCCGGTGGCTATGCTGCAAAGGTAAAGAGAGAATATAAGGCCTCCAATCCTTCAAAACAATATAGGATGGCCTCTAATGCTATAGCAAACTATGCAAGTGAAAGTGACAACTTTATAAGAGAATATACTACATCAAGAACTATACCAAAGCCTTCAAGCTCAAGTTCAAGTGGCGGTGGAGGTAGTAGCGGCGGGTCAAGTTTTGGTGGTGGAGGAAGAAAGTTCTGATATGTATAAAGACTTTTCAAAAGTATATGACTTATTGATGTGGGATTATGACTATGAAAAATGGTCTGAATATTATAAAGAAATTTTTGAAAGCTTTTCAATTGCACCGGAAACGATATTAGAAGTGGGTGCAGGAACAGGGTCTATGACTGAAGTACTCTCTAGAGATTATAGGGAAGTAGTGGCCATAGACCCTTCTCCTGCCATGCTTACACTTGCAAGGGAAAAGCTATTTGATGCTCGTAATGTTAGATTTTTATTAAAGGACATAAGGGACTTTGAGATTGAAAAAAAGTTTGATGCCTGTGTCGCTGCCTGTGATGTCATGAACTATATGCTCACAAAAGAGGATTTTATTTTAGCCTTAAAAAATGTAAGGGGAGCTTTGAGGGAAGGTGGACTTTTCTTATTTGATATGAGTTCATATTATAAGCTCTCTGAAATGCTTGGAGATAACACCTTTATTCACGATACTGAAGATATTTATTATGTCTTTCAGGGAGAATTTGCAGGGGATACAGAACATATAGACTTGAATATTTTTATTAAAGAAGGGGATTTTTATAAAAGATATTCAGAGGTGCAAAGTATGAGAGCTTACAAGATAAAAGAGGTGCTTTCGATGGTAGACCAAGCTGGCTTTAGAGAATTTGAAGCCCTTGCCCCTTTTTCTTTTAGCAGGCCAAAAGAGGTTACTGAAAGGATTTTATTTTTAGGGCGTAAATAGGGGAGCATTTGAATTTTTAGAGGAGAGTTAATAGGGAAAGCTTTCAAAACTAGATGGTCGAAGCGTGACAAATTTATGTTCATTAATCGTAATCTTTGAAGAGTTGTTGACTCAATGACTTTAATATGTTAAAATGCTCAATGTTCAACTAATATTCAAAGAGTTGAAAATACCATTATGAGGGAGAAATTTCATGAACACACTGATTAGTGTCGATAACACTTGGGCTTTGTGGGCAGTTTTAACTGTTGCAGCAGCAGCGGCAATTTATTTAGAGCAGAAATATGACTGGGCGAATAAGGTAACAGGGACTATTATAGCCTTAGTTATCGTTATGGCATTATCTAACTTAAGAATTATCCCTACGGATGCACCAGTCTATGACATAGTTTGGGCCTATGTGGTCCCTTTAGCGGTTCCCATGCTATTGTTTAATGCAAATGTAAAAAAAATCGCTAAAGAATCAGGCAGGATGTTATTAATGTTTACACTTAGTAGCTTGGGTACCTTATTAGGTTCATTTATTGCATTTTATGCTCTTAGGAAATTTATTCCACAGATAGAGATAATTATGCCTATGTTTACAGGAACCTATATAGGTGGAAGTGTAAACCTTGTTGCAATGGCAGATGCATATAATGTACCTGGAGAAATAACATCAGCAGCAATTGTTGCAGACAACCTTCTAATGGCAATATATTTCTTTATTTTGATTGCTTTGCCCAGCATAAAACCTATAGCAAAATATTTTTCAAGACCGTATATTGAAGAGTTTGAAAAAAATTTTGATGCAAATTCAAAAGAAACACAGGCAGCAAAACATTGGACAGCAAAACCTATTGCACTATTAGATATTGCTCTAGTTGTAGCTATTTCATTTACAATAGTTACAGTTTCAACAGGGCTAGGAGACCTTTTATCAGCAGTTATTCCTACAAGCAATTTCTTCTTTCAATTGTTAAATGGTATGCTGGGGAGCAAGTATTTGCTAATGGCTACAATTACAATGATATTAGCATCTGTTTTTGCAGAGC
>JAAYNG010000097.1 GCA_012520935.1 Tissierellia bacterium
AGAGAGATTATAGGCATAATGACAGCCGGAACTATAATATTTGTAACAGGAGTTGCGGACGATGCAAAGGACTTAAATCCTAAGCTCAAGTTTCTCTTGCAGATAGTAGCTGCTTCTGTTGCCTGCTATTTTGGGGTGAGGATAGATTTTTTGACTGACCCAACCAACACCAGCGATGTGATTAACCTTTCAACCTATATCTCAATTCCTATTAGTATATTCTGGATAGTTGGTATTACAAATACGATAAATTTAATAGACGGGTTGGATGGACTGTCATCTGGAATTTCAGCCATTTCTGCCATAAGCTTTTCTGTCATTGCTGCTGAAAATGGCAATGTAGAAATGACCTTCCTATCATTAGTTTTAGCTGGTGCATGTCTTGGCTTCCTGCCATATAACTTCAACCCTGCCAGTATTTTTGTAGGAGACTCCGGGGCAATGTTTATGGGCTTTATGCTGGCCTGCATATCAATCCAAGCAGTTATCAAATCAACAGCAGCCCTTTCTATGATTATCCCAATACTGGGCATTGCAATACCAATCTTAGATACATCTTTTGCAATAATAAGACGGTTTGTAAATGGTAGGAAGATATATATTGCTGATAAGGGTCATGTTCACCATAGGCTATTGGATAAGGGATATTCTCAAAGGCAGACTGTCCTAATACTTTACCTGATTTCAATAATTTATTCAGGGATTGGAATACTTTTATCCAGGACGAATGCTGTTAATTCCTTGATAATAACTATAATAATCTTCATAGCGACAGTTGGAGTGGCATGGCGTACAGGATTTTTTGAGATGAAAGAGGAGGAAAAATGAAGCTTGCAGTGATTTTTGGGACAAGGCCGGAAACCATCAAAGTGGCCCCCGTTATTAAAGAGCTTGAAAGAACAGAGGGTGTAGAAGTTTTAACTATCACAACAGCCCAGCATAGGGACTTGATTGATAGTTTATTGGACCTGTTTGAAATAAAACCCACTTATGACTTGAATATTTTTAAAAAGGGGCAGACCCTGTCCGATATTACCACATCAGCCTTAAAGGGCTTGGAAGAGATATTAATTAAGGAAAGGCCGGATGTTTGCCTTGTTCAAGGGGACACTACAACTGTCTTTGCAGGGGCACTGGCATCCTTTTACCAAAATATTAAGCTTGGACATATTGAAGCAGGCTTAAGGAGCGGGAACATATTTTCCCCTTATCCGGAAGAGGCTAACAGGAAGATGGTAACTCAAATCACCAGCCTTCACTTTGCCCCTACAGAAGAGGCTCAAAGGAACTTATTAAAGGAGGGTGTCGATAGGGATTCTGTATTTTTAACAGGCAACACTGTGATAGACTCTTTAAAGTATATTTCAGAAAAAGACTTTGAATTCACCGGTCCTTTGGCAGAAATAGACTTCGACAAGGAAAGGGTGGTCCTTTTAACTGCCCATAGGAGGGAGAATTGGGGCAAGCCCATGGAGGAAATCTTTACGGCAATACAAGAGGTCTTGGACGAAAAGGACGATGTAAGGCTTGTCTTTCCTATGCATCCAAATCCAAAGATAAGGGAGGTTGCAAGGTCTATATTCAAGGATAGGGCAATCCTTCTCGAGCCCCTTTCCTATATAGAGTTGGTAAACATCCAAAAGAGGGCTGGTATAGTAATAACAGATTCAGGTGGAATTCAAGAGGAGGCTCCTTTCTTCGGAGTTCCCGTCCTTGTAATAAGGGAAGAAACTGAAAGACCTGAAGGGGTTGAAGCAGGGACAGCCAAGCTTGTTGGCACAAAGTACGAAAATGTGAAGAGGGAGTTCTTAAGACTCTTAGATGATGAAGCGGAATATAAAAGGATGTCAAATGCAATTTCACCATACGGAGATGGTAGGGCTTCAGAGAGGATAGTAAAGGCTATTATGGGTGAATAGGGGGTTCTCCATTGGATAAATTTTTAGTAAATAAGAGTATGAATTTAAAAGGTAAGGTGAGGGTGTCGGGGGCGAAAAATGCTGCCCTTCCGATACTTGCTGCTTCAATTTTAGCTGGTGATGAGGTCATTTTAGAAGATGTTCCACGACTTAGAGACATTGAAATCATGGAAGATATTTTAACGACACTTGGAGCAGACTTTGAGTTTATTGAAGAAAATAAATTGAGGATAGATACCAGCAGGGTGGAAAACAAGGATATAGGTTATGAACTTACATCTCAAATGCGGGCATCCACTTTGATTATGGGACCGCTTTTAGCCAGGTTCGGTAATGCAAAAATATCCTTGCCGGGTGGTTGTACAATTGGGACCAGACCTATAGACTTACATTTAAAAGGCTTCAGGGCTTTAGGCGTAGACTGTGATGTTCATAACGGTTATATAGAGGCACATTCAGAGGGTTTGGTTGGTCAAAAGATATATTTGGACTTTCCTTCTGTTGGAGCCACTGAAAATATTATAATGGCTGCAACCTTAGCCGAAGGGGAAACAATCCTTGACAATGCTGCTATGGAGCCGGAGATAGTTGACCTTTCCAACTTCCTAAACAAGATGGGGGCAGATGTCAAGGGGGCGGGAACTCCCACAATAAGGATAAAGGGTGTTGAAAAACTAGGGAAGGCTAGCCATCAAATAATTCCTGACAGGATTGAAGCAGGGACCTTTATGGTGGCTGCAGCAATGACAGATGGTGATATTGAATTGGAAAATATAATTACTTCACATATAAAGCCTGTTATTGCAAAGCTCAAGGAAATGGGGGCGACTGTTGAGGAAAATGGGTCCCATATAAGGGTGAAAGGTACAAGCGAGCCTAAGGCTACCGATATTAAAACTATGCCACATCCGGGCTTTCCAACTGATATGCAGGCTCAATTTATGGCCTTTATGAATATTATTGATGGGACAAGCGTTGTAATAGAAACTATTTTTGAAAATAGGTTCAGGATTGTGGACGAGTTTAAACGGATGGGGGCAGATATTAAGATAGACGGCAGGACAGCTATTGTTCAAGGGGTTGAAGAACTTACAGGGTCTGAAGTTAAGGCAACAGACCTAAGGGCAGGGGCTGCCTTGATATTGGCAGGTCTTGTGGCAGAGGGAGAAACTATCGTGGACGATATTTACCACATAGACAGGGGCTATGAGAATATAGAAGAAAAGTTTAAGGCTCTTGGTGCTAATATTAAGAGGGTTAGTGTTTAAGTTTATTAAAGGCGATAGAAATATCGTCTTTTTTGGTAAGGAGGAAAGCTCTTGACTAAAGAAGAGTATTTATTTAATCCCAGTTGGGCATCATCCTTGTCTTACTGGAGAACTTGTAATTATAAAATGCCGGATAATATGAAAGATGTGCGGGAGGATGAATTTTCAGAAGAATTATTATTAGAGTTTAATGATGAACCCTACTTTAAGTTGACTCATGACCTACAAGTGGTGGATGATTATGAAATTCCATCTAATTATGAGTTTATTAATTGCAGTTCAGAGGACTACTCAAAACATATAAGGTCTTGCTATCCGGATGAATTTATAAGTGTAGAAGACTTAGAAGAATATAAAAAGGGCCCCTTGTATGATGGCGACTTATGGCTTTGCCTCTATGATAAAGAAAGGGAAGAAATTCTAGCAACGGGCATTGCTGAATTAGATCCGGATATAAAGGAAGGTTACTTGGATTGGATTCAAGTATCTAAAGCTTACAGAAGAAGGGGACTCGGAAGGGTTATTGTTTTAGAACTACTTAGACGATTGCATAAGAAGGCTGATTTCGCAACAGTATCCGGCAGGGTAAAAAATGATAGCAAGCCTGAGGTCCTTTATGAAGCCTGCGGCTTTAAGGATAAGGTTATTTGGCATATACTTACTAAAAAATAAAAAAGAGTTTTTGAAATAAGGAAAGAGAAAGTCATTCCTTATTTCAGAAACTCTTTACTTTTTGAAACAAGCATGCTATAATTTTTTTACTATTTCAAAAAGGGAGCCAGTATATGAAAAAAGAAAGGGCAGGTTTTTTTAAGAAAAATTTATCAGGAGATGCAAGTTATTATTCTTTTTCACCATCAAAATTACCACCTAGTCCTGAAATTATCATTGATGAAAAAGTTAGAAACTTATTAATAGAGGGACATAAAACTCTTGCCATTCTTGACGAAAAGGCAGCAAATATTTCAAATATAGACCTTTTTATTTCTATGTATGTGAGGAAAGAGGCTCTTTTATCTTCTCAAATAGAAGGGACTCAGGCAACATTAGAAGATATTTTTAATCCCAACATAGACTCTAATGTTAACTTAGATGTTAATGATGTGGTGAACTATGTTAAAGCCACTAATTATGCCATAGAAAGATTATCCGGTCTGCCTTTATGCAATAGGTTATTATTGGAAATCCATAAAGTTTTAATGTGTGGAGTGAGAGGAGGGGAAAAAAACCCCGGTGAGTTTAGAAAAAGTCAGAACTGGATTGGTGGTGCGGGGTCAACTATTAAAACTGCAAGATATATCCCGCCGGATGTAACAAGTATGGAAGATGCCCTGTCCGACTTGGAAAAATATATGAATGAAGAGGATGGCTTAGACCACTTAATAAGAATTGCCCTTATACACTACCAGTTTGAATCTATTCATCCATTTTTGGACGGTAACGGCAGAATAGGTAGGTTATTAATTGTTCTCTACCTTTTAGAAAAAAAGATAATAAAGACACCTGCCTTATACTTGTCCTATTATTTGAAGGAACATAGGATTGAGTATTACGATAGGATGACCCTAGTAAGGGAGACTGGTGACTACGAACAATGGGTAAAGTTTTTTTTAGAGGGTATTATAGTTAGTGGGAAGTCAGCAATTGAAACGGCAGACAAGCTTATATTCTTGCGAGAAAAAAATGTTAAATTAATTAATAGCCAAAATTATACAAAAAGAAGTCTTGAAACAATAACTTCAGTATTTGAATATGCAGAAGGACAGCCTATGTTAACAATAGGACAAACTGCCAAAGATTTAGACTTAGCATACAATACAGTGGCTTCAGCGGTACAGAGATTGGAAAACTTAGACTTGCTTTTCTTAGAAAAGGAACAAGGCAGAAATCGGCTTTATGTATATAAGGATTATTTGGATATCTTAAGAACAGGGACTGAAATATAAAATTAATATTTATTGAGAGGATGTCTACTTGTTGGGCATCTTTTTTTATTTTTTCAAATAATCATTGACAAGTGTTATAGACTGTTATATACTGTTATGGAAAAGGAGGGTAATAATTGAAGATAATTATCTCAAATGCTAGCAATGTACCTCTTTATGAACAAATAAAGGAAGCAATAAAGTCGGAAATATTAAGTGGGGAATTGAAGGAGGGTGAACAACTTCCTTCTGTCCGGTCTCTTTCTAAAGATTTAAAGGTGAGCATCTTAACCGTTAAAAAGTCTTACGATGAACTGGCAGATGAAGGCTTTGTGGAAACCAGGCAGGGCCTTGGGTCTTTTGTGGTGGAAGGAAATTCTCTTTTAAAGCAGGAAGAAAGAAGGAAGATTTTAGAAGAGAAGTTAATTGAAGCTGTTGACCTTTCAAAGTCTTTGAAAATTCAAGAGGAAGAATTCTTTGACTTAATAAAATTCATTTACGAGGGTGGTATTTATGACTGATAAAATAATTTTAGAAAATGTAAAAAAGAAGTATGTAAACTTCCAACTGGGAGAGATTTCCTTCCCTGTTCCAAAGGGTTATATTACGGGTTTTATTGGAAAGAACGGTCAAGGTAAGACTACAACCATCAGGTCAATACTCTCTTTGATTAACTTTGAAGGGACTATACTTATTGACGGTCAATCAAATGAAAATTTAGAGTATTTGCAGGAAGCAGGTGTGGTAATGGACGAGTCTTTCTTGGCTAAGGATTGGAATATGAACTTAGTTGACAAGGCAATGGATATAGGATATAAAGACTGGGACAGTGGAAAGTTTAAAGCTTACTTAGAGGGCTTTGGAATTCCTTTGAAGTCAAAGGTAAAGGAATTATCCAGAGGGATGAAGACTAAGCTTATGCTTTCAATAGCCCTTTCTCATGGGGCAAGGCTCCTTGTTTTAGATGAGCCGACAAGTGGTTTAGACCCCAGCATGAGGGATGAGTTTGCTGATATTATCCAAGACTTTGTGGGTGAAGAGGACAATACAGTCTTGTTTTCTACCCATATTACCCAAGACTTGGAGGCGATAGCTGACTATATTGTCTTTATTGATGATGGTAAGCTTGTGGACTTCGACACAAAGGAAGACTTTATAGAAAAGTATAGGATAGTAAAAGCCGGTTTGGAAGAACTAAAGGGAGTTGAAGATTTTCTACTTGGGAAAAAAGTTACCCGGGTAGGCTTTGAAGGGTTAGTCAAAGAAAAGTTTGTTGAAAAAATTTCGTCAGATATCTTGGTTGAAAGAGCAACTATTGACGACATTATGGTTTTATATGGGAGGAAAAAATGACTGATATTAAGAAGATTATTAAGTTAGATATTATTACAGTTGCAGGATACTTAACCCTCAAAAATTTTATAATTATTACAGGGCTTGGAGTTTTTTACTCCTATTTAAATGGTAATATCATGCCTATTTTTGGAGTGTCTCAAGTTTTTGCAGTAATTTTTTCAACCTACCCTTTCTTAGTAGGTGACGAGGCAGGAATCGACTCTCTCTATGGGATTTTTGGAATAAAAAGGGCAAGCGTTGTCTGTGGCAGGTATCTTTGGAGCAACTTAACTGGAATTTTCTATCTTATATTCGGTACAGCTTTAAGTTTAATTCTTTCTTTAACCATAGGAAAGATAGAATTTGGCAAAGAAGAATTGATGGTAATTCCTGTATGGTATCTTTTAACTAACCTGATTATTGCCGCCCAATACCCATTTTATTTTAGGTATGGATATGCAAAGGCAAAATTAATTTATACTACTGTAATATTTGCTTTGGTAGTAGCGGGATTTATAATTGGATATTTTGCAGATAAAGTTATTAGTGTTTTTGCCGGAGTAAACCCTTATATAATAATAGGCTTGGCATTAGTTTTATGCCTTGCTTTCTACCTGGCATCTATTAAACTATCTAAAAAATGGTATGGGGAAAGGGAGTTTTCATAGGGGAGACCAATAATTTTTCAAAAAAAGAAGGCACACTTTTTCGTGTGTCTTTTTGATTTATATATACATGGAGATGGTCCGAAAATTCTATGAGTAGGAATAAAGTTTAAATTTTCATAGTTAAAATTTTCTTGCGAGTTTAAGCTAGAATAGCACTTTCCTTAATATAAAGGGGTGATAAAGGAAATAACTTTAGGGGTGTGGACCATTTCCAAACTATACCAATTATTTAATTATATTTGTTTTTTATCTGACTTGTTAAAGAAGGCTACTGCCAATGCTCCAGGACCCGCATGTGTACCAATAACAGAGCCAAGACAAGTATATTTCGGTCTTTCGATATTCCCCTCCCAGATATACTTAGCATCATCAATGTATTGGTTGATATTTTTATCATCTAATCCTGTGTAGCCTAGCAAGTATGGCTTTTCAAAGTCTATTTCTCCAGCCTTACCTATTTGGCTAGTTAAAAGGTTCTTTGCGTTTTTTAGACCCCTAGCCTTGCCAAGAACTTGAATTTCACCGTTATCAAGTGTGAACACAAGCTTAACAGATAGAAGTGTACCAATCATAGCAGAACTTTTAGAAATCCTCCCACCCTTTAAAAGATAGTCTAATGTATCAATAAGTGCTACAAGGGTGACATTGTCCTTTTCCTTTTCTAATATTTCTGCTACTTCTTTTGCCGACTTTCCTTCATCTATTAAATTAACAGCCAACTCTAATAATATACCTTCACCAATTGAGGCTGTTTTGCTATCAACTACAAAGACCTTATCCTCAAGACCTTCCGAAGCAATTATAGCACTTTGATAGGTTCCGGAAAGTTTAGATGAGATTGTCAAAACAACAAATTCACAACCATCCTCAATTAACTCTTCATACTTATTTCTAAAAGCAAGAGGCGTAGGTTGGCTGGTAGTTGGCACAAGATCACTTGATTTTAATTTTTCGTAAAAGTCCTTCTTGTTAATTGTAACTCCATCTATAAATTCTTCTTCCTCAAATTTTATTGTAAGAGGTACTATTGTCAACCTATCCTTTATTTCTGGCGAAAAATCTGCTGTGGAATCAGTTACAATTCTTACTTTCATACTATTTATCTCCTTCTTTATCTTTGGTTTTTTCATTAAGTTCATTTAAGTTTTCATCGAAGAGTCCTAAAACTTCATAAAAAATCTCTTTTTTTTCTTCAGGAATATTTTTTGTAGCATATTCAACAGCAAAGGCAACCTTATCATAGGTTTGACCGGCTACCTCCATTCCTTTTTCAGTAAGAAAAAAAACTCCTCCATAACCCTTCTTGTGAGAACTTTCTTTATTGACTAATCCTTTATTTGCCATTGTATTTAGGGACCTAGAAACATCTGATTTATCCTTCCCACATATTTCAACCAGTTCAGAAGATGTAAGCCCATCCTCACTTTGAATTAGAGCCATTAAATATGTAAGATGGGAGGAGGTTAGATCATAAGGTTTTAATGCATCAGATGCAATCTTATGCCATATCTTATGTAAAGAAAAAATACCACTTGAAAATCTTTCAAATCTTTTTAACATGTTTCCTCCAAAATTATTCATCAAACTTGTTGACATATCAACATGCTTAATTATATACTAAAGAAGTTGACATGTCAACAAATTATTAATTAATCCTTACTATAAGGAAATTTTATAGAAAGATTTTATACATACGAAAAGATGACTATTCTTTTAAAAATATCCCTAAAAATATTAAAGATAGGAGCAAAGCTGTCGATAGTAACTCTGAATAGAGTAAAGGGGGGTAGAGCATGGATGTAAGAGCAATTACAAACTCAAATGTGGGTCAAGTGCCAAGGATTGATTTTCCAAGACCAACTGGCGGCGAAGGACCTGTTGAGGTCAGGGATAGGATACCTGATAATGCAGCCTTTCAATCGCAAGTATTTAAGGAGAAAGAATACTCTGAAGAGGATCTTCAGCAAGCGGTTGATAAGGTCAATAAACAGGTAGTTGCATTCGACAGACATTTTGAAATTTCGGTGCATGATGCGACGAATAGGATAATGGTCAAAGTCGTAGACTCTACAAATAACGAGTTAATAAGAGAAATTCCGCCTGAAAAATTCTTAGACATGGTTGCTAAATTTTGTGAATTGGCGGGTCTTGCAGTAGATAAAAGAGTATAAAGGAGGGGGAGATAAAATGTATAGCAATATGGCTAGAATTACAGGAATGGTATCCGGTATGGATACTGATACTATGGTTCAAAATATGATAAGAGCTGAAAAGCTTAGAGTTGACACATGGCAGCAAAAGAAAACTCTAGCTGAATGGAAAAAAGCAGACTACAACTCTGTAAATAGAGATTTAGCTAATTTTGTAATAAATTCCAAGCAAGAATTAGGTCTGGGCAGGATATCCGGAGGGTCATTCTTCCCAGTGGCATATCAAAGTCTAGACTATGTAAAAAAAGCTACGCTTTCAAATGAAACAATTGCGACGACAACAACGACTGCAAATGCGATGAATGGAGAGTTTACCCTTGGTGTAGATAGGCTAGCCTCATCTGCTAGTGCAAAAGTTGTAGTGGAAAATGGAGAAACTTTAGGAAAAGAATTCCAATTGGAAATTGCTGTTGACGGTAAAGAAGCAAAGACTATTTCGCTTTTCAATAAAAATGGAGTAACTTATGAAGAATTAGCTAAGAAGATAAATGATGCGAATTTAGGTGTTCAAGCTTCCTATGCGAAAGACTCCAACGGCAAGGGTGTTTTCACAATGGTGAGCAATTCTGTTGGTGCAAACTCATCTATAGAAACAACGGTTAAAGCAAATACAAATCCAGATAATACAGGAACAGCATCTGGTCTATTTAACATTGCTAAAACTTCCGGTAATAATGCACTTGTAAGATATAACGGAGTTGAAATGGAATATAATTCCAACAACTTTGAAATTAATGGGGTTAAATTTGACTTAAAGAAAACAACTGCAGCTGGAGAGGACATAACTGTTAAAGTCGGAACTAACACTGATGAAATTTTCAATAGGATAGTTAAGTTTGTTGACAGCTACAATACTTTACTTGACAAGCTGAATAAACAAATCGGTACTAAACCTAATAAGGAATTTCATCCTCTAAGTGATGAGGAAAAGAAAGGTCTATCAGAAGACGAAGTTAAAGAATGGACTGAAAAAGCTAAGACCGGTATGTTATATAATGACTCTAAGATTAAAAAGATGCTTTCAAATGTTAGACTTAGTCTATACGAGAACTATGTTGGTGAAGAGGGTGCATCTTTCAAGCACTTGACAGAGCTAGGAATTTCAACTGCATCTTTCAAGGCAGGTTCCGGGGAACAAGGTGGAAAGCTTCAAATAGATGAGAAAAAACTTAGAGCTGCTATAGAAAAAGATGCTCAAGGCGTTATGGATAGTCTTTTCAGTGAAGGTAGAAAAGATGAGTCAGGAAAGCTTATTGAAGGTAGCAAGGGTATTGCAACAAGAATTTATGATGGAATAGCTACCGGAATGAAAGAAATTGTTACAGCTGCAGGTCCGGGGCAAGATTCATCACTATTAAGACAAGTAAGTTCAACGCTTCTAACTGACTTTGTAACTAGAGGTGGTAGAAAGGGTATAGGTGGACAATCTGATCTTGATGCTGATATTTTTGACTATGGAAGAAAGATTGATAACTTGACTGATTTATTAGTTAGGAAAGAAAATGACTACTATCAAAGGTTTGCAAGGATGGAAAAACAACTCCAAGAAATGCAAGGACAAATGAGCTGGATAGGAAATCAGATGTAATTATAAAGAGGAGTAAGATATGAGTTATGACGCTTTTAATGCTTATAAACAGAATTCAATAATGACTGCTAGTCCTGAGGAACTTACCTTGATGCTATATGAAGGTTGTATTAAATTCATGAACATTGCCAAAGAAAAGATGAGGGTAAAGGATGTACAAGGAGCTCATAATGCAATTATTAGAGCAGACGACATCATCACTGAACTCAATGCTACACTGGATATGAAATACGAAATTTCTACTGAGTTTAGGGATATTTATATATTTGTTGAAGGTAAGCTTTTAGATGCAAACTTAAGAAAGGATATTTCGGCCATTGAGGATGCTATAAAGGTTATGCAAAACCTAAGGGATCTGTGGAAAGAAATGATGAAGGTTGCAAAGGAAGCAAATCTTAAAGCGAGATGAAGCTGGAAATGGAACTTATTGAACTCATTGAAAAGAAATTGAATAAACTTCAAGAAATGAAAGCGGATTCAAAAAGACAGTTTCGTAATATTAAGGAAGGCAACTTGGACGGGATTGAATATATTATTAAAAAGAGAGAACAGATTGCTAAAGAAGTAAATCTCATAGATGCAGACTTCCTAAAAATATTTGAGGCAATAAAAAAGGCAAAGGGAGTTAATGACCTGTCTGACCTTGAAGGAACTTATGTAAAAGAACTCCAAGAAAGAATTCTGGAGGTGAGGTCAATTTCTAAGGAAATCATGGATATTGACAAAAAAAATATAGTGTCTATGGAAGCCTTGATAGAAGACAATAAGAAAGATTTGAAACAGGTTAAAGATGGTAAAAAGCTTAATAACGCATATAATCCTAAGTTAAGTGGAAGTATCATGATAGATGACAATTATTAAGAGGCGGTTCACGCCTCTTTTTTTACATTTGCTTGTTAAAAATAGAATAAATGGGGTAATACATTGGATAAGAACCGAAAAAAAGATAGGGAGGAATTCATATGAAGATCATTTATACTGGGAAAAACATTGTAATTGCGGACGCATTAAAAGAACAAACAGAAAAGAAGTTGAAGAAGTTAGACAAGTTTTTTTCTGAAGAGGTAGAAGCCCATGTTAAGTTTGAAAATGCGAAAAACAGGCAAATTATAGAGGTGACAATTCATTTGCCAAAAACCATTATTAGAGCGGAGGAAGAAGGAGGAGACCTCTATACAGCAATTGATAAGGCTGTGGATGTATTAGAAATTCAGGTTAAGAAGAACAAGGCTAAACTACAAAAACGATTTAAAAATAATGACACTATCAGATTTGACACAATATCTGAACCAGAAGTCAAGGAAGAAGACTCAAAAATTGTTAAAAAGAAGAGATTTACATTAAAGCCAATGTCAACAGAAGAAGCAATTCTACAAATGGAACTATTAAGACATAATTTCTTTGTTTTTGTTAACCAAGAAACAGAAGATGTTGATATTGTATATAAGAGAAAAGATGGCAATTACGGGTTAATTGAGCCAATAATAGGATAAATAAAGAGGCCTGGGGTTGGGGAAATCTTAGCCCTAGGCTAATAATACATAGTTTATTATTTTTAATTTTTCCAACAAGAGGTAGATATGAAGGTAGTCAATAATAGGTATATTATTAAAGAAGAGCTGGAACCAATAGGTGGTATAGTATTAAGGTATAGGGTAGAAGACATATACAACGAATACGAAAAGCTGGAGATGATGTTTTTTGAAAGAGCATTGATTTCTGACGATGTTTACCACTTTCTAAGCAAGTACTTCTTTATGATAAAGGGAGCTACTGACGACTTCTTTTATAAGACTAAGAGTTTTTCAGCAGTTTCAAATGTAGACGGAGTAAAAAAAGAAAACACACATTTTATTTTTACATATTTATATAATGATGATGAAATACCCTTAATCGACTGGCTCAAAGGTGGAGATGCCGAAAGGGTTATTTTTGCATTCTCTTCTATATTAAGGGCCTTGAATTCTGTTAACTTGAAGGGAATAATATTTCCATACTTTTATATACAAAACCTCTTTGTTATAAAGGAAAATGGAAAAGATAGATTAATTCATAGGAATGCCTTTCTTTCTGAAACTTTAAACTTCATAAAAAATGTAGAAGGGCAAGCCTCTCTTAAAGAATTTTTTAATTTTGAGGGTTTGAAATATGATTTTGATCTAGAAAAGTTGACAGCTTTCTTATTATCTATTCTAGAAGCAAGAAAAGAAATTAGGTTTGACAATGTACAAGATAGGCTTATTACACTGATACAAAAGGTAGATTTTTCAACAACTGACAATGACAGGGGTAAAAAATTGATAGTATTGAGCTTTTTAGAGTCAATACTCAATGGAGAATACCCAAGTGCCTTATCAGAATTTTACTTTCTCTTCAGAGATTTTTCCCAAGCTTTTTCCCTAGATGGACAAATAGAAAAGGAATTTAAAATAACAGCCAGTCCAACATTAATAGCTAGGGATGAGGAATTTGATACTGTCATGCATGAGATACGAGACAAGGGGTCAAAGACAGATGGGGTTTTTATTTTTGGCGAGAATGGTGTTGGTAAAACTAGGTTCTTAGAAGAAGTTTCCCATGCTTTATCCTTGGATGGCGTTATATTAATAAATAGCTTCAACCAAAATAGGGATGGGGATTCTTTATGGAATGAATTTTTAAAGGCATATCCAATAATAACTGAAGATATTATGACCAATGAGAGAAGGAAGGATAACATATCTAAGTTAAGCGCTTTAAAGCTTATGTTTCAGAAGTTTAACGATATCTCTGAAGAAGGCAGCAGACATAAATTAGGCTACAGTGTTGCTAGGACTATGGCTGATTTATTAAAAGACAGAAAAATGTACTTTGTAATAGATAACTTCGAGTACACAAGTACAAATATTTTAGACTTGATACTATACATGCTAGATGACCCGATTTTACAAAAGCAAATAATAGCAGTTGTTGCTATGAATTCAGCATCTCTTGCCGAAGGGTCAGATATGAATAAGTTTATTAATGCAATAAATAACTTAGGGACTGTTAAACACATTACTTTTAATAATTTCTCATTAAAAGAAACATCGGAATTAATCAAATCTAAAATAGGATATATTGGTGTCATACCAGAGCTTGTAGAATATATTTATTCTGAGACATCTGGAAATCCATTGAAAATAATAGATAAGATTGAGGAATTAATTCAAGAAAACAGCTTAAAATTAGATACATGTACAGGGCATTGGATATTTGATTTAGATTCAGTTAAGGAAAATGTTGGTACAGAAACTGATAAATTAAAAGGTGTGGATGAAGAAGAACTAGAAGTATTAAAGCTACTTTCCATGTCCAAGTCCAGCATGAACACAAGAGATATTGCTAAGATATTAGGAAAGAGGAATGAAAATGTATTAGGAATTGCAGAAAAATTAAAAATTAGAGGTATTTTGGTCTTGTATTATGATGGTGTTTCTGCTAATGTGAGCTTTTACTCCCAGTCACTAAAAGACCGTGTTTATGACCTAATACCTACAGACGAGAGGTATGAAAATCATAATAAGATTTTAGCCAGCTTAGATGTAGAAAAAGAAGAAGAAGACTTGATAGAGACCATGCATCAACTTTATTCTTTGGGGAGGCTAGGCGAAGCAAGAGAAAGAGCTATAATGTTAGCGCGCCATAAAAGCAAAACTAATATCGAAATGTCTCTAAAACTATACAAAGAAGCCCTATTATTTACTAGGATGGAAGATTATGCAGAAAGGGTAGACATTTCATTTAATATTTCTGACCTGTATTTAACATATGGAGAAGCGAAGCAAGCGATGGATGTATTGTCTGCTCGTTTTAACGACTTTAATAATACATCTAATTATGGTGTAAAAGAAAAATATATCTACCGTTTTGGAAGGATATCCTTTGTTCAAGGAAATAAAAAAACACTTAAAAGTCTATATAGAAAGTTAAAAGAAATACCAAAACGACATAGGACAAAAATATATAATGCAATTGAAATGAAGTTAAAGGGCGATATATATGCTGCCAGTCAAAAAAATAAAAAAGCTGTAAAAATTTATGAAGAAATAATAAATAAATATGGAAAAGATAGGGACTTTGATTATATCCTATCTGACACTTACCGATTCGCAGCAAACCTTCAAGGGAAAACAATGAATGTAAATAAGATGATTAAATATCAAAGGCTTGCTGCTGAGGCTTCTGTGAGGATTGGGGACCTAAGGACAAAATTTGTAGCACTGAATAATATAGCTATTGCAATTATGAACAATACGCTTGATTATAAGAGGGCTATAGGACTACTCAATAATATTATTTCCATGACTAGAAAGCATTCAATTGCCGACTTGGAAATCAAGTCTTATTTGTCTTTGGCACATGTTTACAATAGGCTTGGAGACTACTATAAGGCCCTAGAATATATAGATATAGCCCAAAGAAGGTCAGAAATTACTGGTATCAATGATAATTTACAACAAATAAAAAGTTATACACTTAGGGAATATCTGGCTTTGGGCAACTTCAATGCCTTTAGGAACTACTACTTAAAAAACAGGGAAGAAATAGATTCAAATGAAGAAGCTAGGGCTGAGATATATGACCTAATAGCTGAATATTATTTCAGACTTGGAGATATTTCTTTATCAATTAAGTATCAAAAGATAGTCTTAAATGATAAGTTATCAAAGAAGAGGTATAGAAATACAGAGGATAATAAAAATGATATAAAAGAAAGAAAGCTTAGGTTAGCAACTTGCAACATGCTCTTACTGGGTCAATTTAATGTGAATGTATTAAAAAAATACATTGACTTTTTAAATCAAAGGAGAGGTACTCTTGCTGATTATCAAGCTTATTTAAGGATTCAGAGGATTATCTATGCCCTTAACCTAAGGTTTGGGAAGTATGTTTTAAAGGCTACTATGAATGAGATGAGCAAAATAGATAGGATGTCTATAACTAAGATTTCTAAAATGTACTTCTATTACTTGCATTCAGTGATTGCAGATGATGTATCTTTTAAACTTGAACTTTTGTCCTTTGCTGAGGAAATAGCCAACGAATACCCATTTGATGAATTAAGTGTTGTGATACTAATTGATACTGGAAAGTATTTAATGAATTATGACTATGATAACACTGTACTAGTTAATATGTTTAATGCACTTACAAACACTATAGACATTTTGAAGAAAAAGCCAGATAAATATATCTATCCATTATATAATAACAACAATTTTAAGTTTTTATTTGAATACTTTGACCACTATATTTATTATGGGGATAAAGAATTTTCGGTAGGTAGTGAACCACATCCACCTAGGGTGATTAGAAAAAATCTAGACAATATAATATATGAGCTCGCCAATAGCGAAAGGAAACCAATTGATATGGTGATTAAAGAACTACTCCATAGTAGAGGTATATCAGAGGAGGTTTCTGATGTAGTTAAAAAATTTACTGCAGACAGGTTGGATAATATCAACCTACTGTTAGAGTTTTTTGCCATAAAAACTTTGGTTGACCATGTATTAATTTTGCAAAATACAGATAAGGGCGAGCTTAGTATTTATGCCAGCTATAATAGCAACAGGACAGAAATTGACATTAAGGCAATTCAAAAACACTTGTCTAAGTCCAGCATTGTAGTCAAGAACAGGTCCGATTTCAAGGAAGACATAAGGGGAGTAGAAAAGCTTGTTTCCTTTCCGGTTAAGCTAAAAGGGGCTAGGAGAGGGGCTCGAGATGTTGGCTTTCTTGTATTTATTACAGGAAGGGCAGTAAGTAAGCTTGATGAACTGGTGAATAATTACCAGTATCTGGACATAATGTTACTTCTTAACCTATTAGAAGGTAATGAATTAAAGATGACAACTTCTGTGGATAAACTCACAGGAGCCCTTACAAGGAAACATTTAGATGAAGAATTAAAAGAGATAGCAAAATATATAGAGTTGGGACATACTTCTACAGTAGCCATCTTTGACCTAGATGGGTTCAAACGGGTTAATGATGACTATGGGCACCAGGCAGGAGATTTAGTATTAAAAAATACAGTTGCCGTTGCCCTGTCAGTCTTTCCTAAAGAGTGTAAGGTTGGCAGGTATGGCGGTGAAGAATTTGTTGTAATAATGCCGGACATTAACGAGGAAGTTGCCTTTGACTATGCTAAAAAATTTAGAAATAAAGTAAAGACTGAATCTTATGAAGCCTATGGTAATTTAAAGATTACAGTAAGTGTGGGTCTTGTGATTGGCCATGCCTTTGAGAAAACAGATGCCCAAAGCCTAATAGAGAGGGCAGACAGGGCCTTATACAGGGCTAAGGAAAGTGGTAGAGATATGATACTTTTCTATAAGCAAGAGTTTGAGGAAAGATCAGTTGTAAAGACAAAAACACAAGGTGTCCTTACTGGAAATGATATGAATGATGAAAGGCTTTTGATGACCATAGCTGAACTACTTTTATATAAGAGGATAGGTGGAGATACAGAGAGCATTTTTGTTGAGATTCTAAACAGGGCGACAGAGCTCTTGGAAGCCGATGAGGCAGGTATAGAAATAGGAGAATATTTCCTATCGGTTGTAAAGGGCGAAGGAATAAAGAAAGAAGCTTATAATTTAGACGAAATAAAGTCAAAATTAGAGGTGGAAGATGGGATAATATATGAAGACTTTAACGATACTTCTAATAGGGATCCAATTACTAGGATGCCAATATGGAATTCAGTATTAGCTATTAATATTAAAAATTTAGGTGAAAGATGCGGGCTTTTATATTTTAAGGTTGCAAGGCGTGATAAGTTATTTGAGCATAGAGACTTAAATATAGCCCATATTACATCAAATATAATTAGTCTTTACTTGAGTCCGGAGGAGAAATGAAAAATATTAACAGCAGGTTTGAGATAATTGAAGACTTTGTAGAAGTTGAAAAGGGCGTAAAAAAAGGCTCTTGCTTTGATTTGCAAAAAGCTAGGAAGTCAGATGCCCTTCTCTTTGAATTTGGGACAGAATCTTTCTCAGTGGCAGGATTAGTGGAGGATAATTTTCAAAGGACTATTGGCCATGACGCTGATTTTTTAGTGAGGGGGCTGGGTTTTTTTGTTGTCCAAACAATTGACGGCAAGTATATTGATAAGACCCAATACTTATACTTAACAGAGCAAAGGGACCTATTACCATTAGAAGATTATATTAGAGAAAATGAAAACATTAATATACTGGAGATTTCCATTGAAATTTTACAGATTATTAATTATTTTGAACAATTAGGGATAATATGGAGGTTTTTTTCAAAGAATAACTTCTACTATGACTTGGAAAAAGATATTGTTGTCTTGGAAGACCCAATAAGGGCAAGTGTTCAGATATTGGAAGAGAGTAAAGGGCTTAACACTACGGACTTTGAAAGGGACCTATCCAGTCTTGGTGAAATACTCTTATCCTTTATGTTAGGCAAAGACCTGTCTGATGACCCTAGAAATGAATTGAACAATTACAAGCAGCTTATGAGGACTTCTAAGGGCTTAGACGAAAAAGACGGATATATCCTAATTTTCTTTATAGAAAAGCTCATCAACGATGAATATGTAAAGAAGAGGTTTATTTTTGGTGATATTATAGATGAAATTAATAAAAACTTTTTGTCAAATTATCCGCTCACAGCCGTTGACAATAATCAAAATTTAAATCTCTCTATCTTTTATGAGGCAAGAGAAGACTCAAATGAAAAATTAAAACAAGGACTTAGGTCTGTAAACTTTGGATTGGAAAGAAAAAAGGTAATATTTTTAAGGGGTGAGAGGGAGTCAGGCAAGTCAACACTTGCTAACCAAGCCTACAGAAAGTCAAATTTTGTCGGAGTAAAGACATACATGGCTAAGGTTTCCAGCAGCAAGAAATACAATAGTAATTTTTTGTCAGTTCTAAAGAATTATTCTGATGACCCATCAAGTGTAAAAGACTTTGGAGGCAGGGAAAAGCTCATAGGTTGCTTTGCAGAATTACTGGATAGGGACATGGATAGGCTAATTGATCCTTGGAACTTGACAAGGGAAGATGCAAGGCTTGTCACTGTTGTGGTGGAACTGGTTTTGGAAAATTTAAGAAATGATTTTACCATTTTTATAATAGATGGATTTGATAAGCTGGGCCCTACAGTCCAGTATATACTTATGCTCACCTTGTCTTATAACAGCAGGAAAATGGCCTATATACTGGTGCAGGATGATTATTCAATCAAAGCTAATGACAACCTTGCAAGGATAAGGGAAGCCTTTAGTGAAATGGGTGTCTTGTCAGAAATAAGGTTGGATAACTTCACAAGATCAGAAACAGAATCCTTCTTAAAAAAATTGTTAGTCAGAAACTATATACCGGAAGAATTTTCTGCCTTGTTATATGAGAAAAGTTATGGTAATTTAAAGAACTTAAGAGAACTTGTAAGGCTAATGCTGGACAGTCAACTATTATCCTACGACCCCTATAAGGAGCGGGTAAATATCAGCAAAGACTTGAAGCCTATTGAAGATTTTGAGGCAGAGCAGGTAAGGGATTATAGTAAAGAAAAGATTATCTCCGGCTTACATGAAGATGAAATGGACTTATTAAAGCTACTGTCAGTTTTAAAGACAGGTCACAACGAAAATACATTGAGCAGGTTTAAAGAATACAAGGGGGACTTATCTAATAAATTTGAAAAGTTGGAGGGGTTAGGTCTACTTGACAGTATGATTATTGACGGAGAAAAGTATTACCGTATTGGAGACCAAGCCCTAAGAAATGACCTGTATAATTCTCTTGATGAAGAGAGGCGGCTGGCAATCCATAGGGATGTTGTGGAAAATACAAAGGTCGAATCTAAAGAATTAAAAATAGCCTTAGTAGACCATTTAGAACATGTTAACACTAATGAGTCAAGGAAGAAGGCCTTTGCCTATGCAAGAGAGATTGCAGAATCCTATGAAGATGAGGGAAATTATAGGGAAGCAGCTGTTTTTTATGAAAAGCTACTGGACTTCTCAAGGGGTCATGAATATGAATTCCAAGTCCTACTAAAACTTTTTACACTGAGGGATGCCCTTTCTGAGAAGTATAGGTTAAATAAACTTACTGAAGAGCTAGAAAAGCTTTCCAAATCAGAGGTGGATGTTGCCTTAGTTGCAGAATTTTATACTCTTGCATGCAAGTCCTTATTAATAAGTAGCAAAGAACAGGATTACTATGCAGAGGCCCTTTATGACCTTTATCTAAAACACCCACACGATGAGGTAGAGTTATATTATTATATGACTAAATCCCTTGAAGACTACAGGTGTCTTAACTTCGATGATACAATAATCGCCGCTAACACAGGGCTTAATTTGCTTGAACAAAATGATAGGGCTGATATGAAGAGCTACTTTTACATGATGAAGGCCAAGGCCATGAGGGGAATGGGGAAGATTCAAGAGGCTACAAAACTCTTATATGAGGCTTTTAAATATACAAAACTCATTAGGGATATCAGGTCAGAAATTGGGATTAATAACGAAATTGCTGAAATTATGTATGAATATGAAGGAAGGGAAGACAGGGCTTATGAAATATATACCAATAACCTTAAGCTGTCTAAGGAATATGGTTTTAGAGTTTTAGAGCTGGCTTCCTTGATCAATCTTTCGAAGGTCAGTAAAAAAACCGGGAATGCCAACCAAGCCTACAACTTTGCAGAGGAAGCCTATATCAAATCAGAAGAAATTGGAGTTGAGGAGAGGGCAACCCTATCACTTTTGATTGAAATTTCTGTTTCCATTGGAGAATTTGCCAAGGGCTACAAGTATTTTCTCGAGTCTAAGAATATAGAAAAAATACAGGATAGTGCAGAACATATCAGTTATATAATAAGCGTTTCGGAACTTTTTTTCCAGCTAAGGAATTTTGAAAGGCTCAAGGAATTCCTTGATACTAATATGGAATTCATTTCATCATTGGAAGAGAAGAAAAAGAATGTCCTGATTATTTATAGGATTATTTCTGAAATAATGCTTACAGGCAATGATTTGGAAGAAGAATTACTGAAGATTTTAGATGCAACTATACTTGAAGTCGATGCCCATTATAGGGACATTACCATAGACCAGTTCTACAAGATAGGACTCCTTATGTATAGTTTTGAGATGGAAGATAAGTATAAAGAATTCTTGGGAAGGTTAGTAAAGACAATGTCGATAGAGGACACACTGGGCAATAAGGCTGTAAGGACCTTGCTGGGAAGTGCATTGACCGGTATAGCAGAAGAGGAAGGAGTATTAATTTTAGAGGAATATGCTTCTTTGGGTGTAAGGAAATATCTTACAATTGCAATCAGGTTATTCTTGGCAGACTATTATGTAGGACTTGGCGACGATATGGAGGCTATGGCACATATCTTTGAAGCAGGGAATAGTGCAATTTCTGTTCTGAAGAAAACTCCCTTTGAAGACAGGATAAACCTTTATGAATACAATAACTATGCAAAAGTCTTTACCTACATTTCTAATTTTATCAATGGAATTATTAGAAGGGTAGAGAAGGAGGACTACTACAGGGGAACTTCCTATGAAGTCATGGATAACTTAGTTTACAATATAAATCTCTATGATGATTCAAGGAGGCTAAACCTGCCCAGCAAGCTTATTGCCGAGAGGATAAAGAAGAATGCCATGCGTTATAATATGGGTAATACCCTAGTTAACTTTGGAGATGATTATCCAAAGAACTTGGAAATCTTCTTAAACTTTTTAGGGGAAGAAATACTTGCCAGTGAAGGCTATATTTGTATTTCTAAGGATGATATTTATAGGCCAATTATATTTTCCAATAAGGCCAGTAAGGAAAGTTTTGAAGAAATTAAGGGCTTTATGAAGGGGAATGCAGCAAGTATAATTAGGAATGAAGATTATGGCATGAGCAGGATAAAGGCGATAATATCTGCTCCTATTTACTTAACAGACAGGCAAATGGAGTTAAAAGACGACATAGGTGTCCTTGTTTTTGCAACAGACAGGTTTGTAAACTTATTTGACGATGAGGGATTTTCTATCATAAATTCTTATCAAAAGATAATAGCCCTGCTCATTGAAAGCTACCTTTTGGAAATAGAAAGCTCTATAGACTCGCTCACAGGGATACTTACAAGGAAGTATCTGGAGAGGGAAATCTCCAACGGGATAGATTCCAACCTTCAAAAAGGGACTCCTTTCTCCTTGTTAATGTATGACATAGACCATTTTAAAAAGGTTAACGACAATTACGGTCACCAGGTGGGCGACTATGTTTTGACGGAAATTTCCAAGCTGGTTAAAGACATGCTGGAAGGAGATATGAAGCTTGGGAGGTACGGGGGGGAAGAGTTTATAATAACACTTCCGGGAGCTACGGAAACAGAGAGCTATGAATTTGCCGAAGAGGTGAGGAAGGCTGTAGAAAGCCATGTATTTAGTGAGGTTGACGGTTTAAAAGTCACCATAAGCATAGGCTTAAGTTCTGCCTTTGATAAGCAGGACAATATTCACACAGTAATAAAGAGGGCTGACCAAGCCATGTACAAGGCAAAGTCTTCCGGCAGAAGCAACTCTGTAATATGGCACTTTGCCATGGAGGAGGAAGGGGCTTTAGACTTAAAGGGACTGCTTAGGACATATATTATAAATGATTACTCCGGAAGACTTTCTATGGTGGAGATGATAGCAGATATAGATAATATGAAGGGACCGGAAGAAATAATTGCAAGCATGATGGGAAAAGTTGTTGAAATCATGCAGGCAAGAGAGGTTGTGGTCGTATCTATGGAGGGAGAAGAGGTAAAAAAATCCTACCACTATGACAAGTCCAGAAAGACTTTGGAGGAAGACAAGGAGCTTGATTTAGACTTTATTAATGAAATTATCGATTCCTACGAAGGTGTCTATAAGGTTAACTGGAATGAACTGTACCGACAGGATTCTGAAAATGTTGTTCCTGAATGGGATTCGCTACTTGGCTTCCAAATAATAGACAGGGGAGAAAGGATAGGAGTAATGTATATGAAGGCCAACTTAAGAGATAAGGAATTCAGCAAGGAGGACTTAAAAATAGGTATGGTATTTTCTACTTTGGTACAGAATTTGATATAGGGTCTTGTAGATAGGATAAAAATAAGGTGCATCACCGCACCTTATTTTTTTCCATATATGGATAATCAAAGCTTAATTTACCTAGTTTCTTCTTTTCGTTATAGTCGTCCAAAATAGACTTGGTTGTCTTAGCCAATAGGAACAAGGCTATAATGTTTGGAAGGGACATAAGTCCTGTAAAGAGGTCAGATAACCTCCAAACTGTATCCGGGTCAAGCCTTGCTGCCAGGGCAATGGCTGAAAGGGAAACAATTTTAAATGCAGATGTAATTTTTTTATTTCCATTACTTAATAGCTTCACATTACTTTCAGCAAAGAAGTACCAGCCAACGATTGTGGTAAGAGAGAAGAGTGTAAGGGCAAAGGACACAAACCTTGCACCCCAGATTCCAAAGTTTACTGCAAAGGAATTTTGAGTAAGGAGGACAGATGCTTCCTTCATGACTTCTGCTGGTATTGTTGAGTCATAGGCTCCTGAAGATAAGTTTACCATAACTGTTGATAGGCATATTAAAAAGGTAGAGATAAATACACCAATCATAGCCACCATCCCCTGTTCTACAGGGTGGTCTACACTTGCAACAGCGTGTGAGTGAGGGGTTGAACCCATACCAGCCTCATTGGAGAATAGTCCTCTGGAGATACCGTACCTGATTGTTTCCCTAACCCCAATTCCTAGAGCACCACCACTGATGGCTTGAGGTGTAAAGGCACCAACAATAATCATCTTTAAAGAAGGCAAAAAATTTTCAATATTCAAGAAGATAATTGCTATACTTCCAAAAATATATGAAAAGGCCATAACAGGGACGATTTTCTCTGTAAAGCCTGCAATCCTATCCATACCCCCGACCAGAATCATACCGACTGCTGCAATCAGGGCAACAGTTATCCATGTAGCATCAAGTTGGAAGGCATCATTTAGTGAGTTTACAACAGAGTTGGATTGTACCATAATCCCAACAATACCAAGTGCAATGATTACAACTAGGGCAAATATTATTGCCAGGATATTATTTTTAAGTCCATATTTAATATAGTAGGCAGGTCCGCCCACCAGTTCCCCATGTTGCTTCTGTCTGTAGACTTGGGCAAGGATTGCTTCTGAAAAGATTGAAGCCATGCCGAAGAAGGCTGAAAGTAGCATCCAAAAGGCAGCTCCGGGACCGCCTGCAGAAATAGCAGTGGCAACACCAACAACATTACCAGTACCAACCTGAGCAGCAACTGCAGTTGACAGGGACTGGAATGGACTCATGGCACCCTCCGGTACAGGGGCTTTATTCTTTATGTCATCAACCATCTTCTTTAAGGAGGGGAACATCATCTTTTGTGGGAACTTAAGTACAATTGTAAGGTAAATACCAAGACCCACTAGGAGGAATAAAAGAAGATAGTCCCATAATATTGAATTTAAAAATATTACAACAGGCATTATTGCATTGAAAAAACCTTCCATAAATTAGGCCTCCTTTCTCGGAAAAACAAATTCTGAAAGCAACCATATTACTGCAGACCTTGCAAAGGCAGCCATAAAGATTGTAAGAAAACCAACATGGTTTGCCGTTTCTTTTAAGGCTATGAATCTTAAAAAGTATTCAGTAGAATTTGCTGCAAAGTCACATAACATCAAAAGTAACATCAGGGGCATTTTTTCCTTTGGCTTTTCTAACCTTACCAAGAAATTGTAGGACAAACCGTAAACTATATAGAAGGCAATTTCAAGAGAATAGGAGAAGAGCAAGTCTCCACCCACATCGCCGCCGGTTATCCTAAAACTCAAAATCCTCATTAGAAATACAAACAAGCCTGCAAATATTGAAGTTAGAATAGCAGGAATCTCCCTATATCTTTCCAATAAAACGATCATGGCAACAAGCCCTAAAGACAATCTAAACTCACCTTCGCCAACCCTAAAGGCAACAAGGGAAGCTAATGAAGATATTATTGCAACAGTAAATGCATTCATTTTTTAATCATCTCCTTTTTCTTATCAAAAACAGAAGGGGAATATAGTTAAGTTATTAATAAAGTTTATATCATACATAAAGATTATCGATAGAACTCAACTTATTACTTACATCTATAGGAACTATTTTAACAGAATTCTTGTAAAGATACAAGAGTAAATAAAAAAAGGCCAATATGGTGAAGCTCTTCACCATAATTGGCCATATTGTTTTAATTTTATTCTACAATAATTTATTCAGAAATTACCTTGTCTTTCACTTCCTTTAAGGCCTTATCCATAAAGTCTTTCAATGACATAGGTCCAAGGTCTTCGCCATTTCTTGCCCTTACAGAAACTGTCTTACTTTCCATTTCCTTTTCACCTATAACCAGCATATAAGGAAGCTTTCTTAGCTGTGCCTCCCTAATCTTCTTTCCTATCTTTTCAGCCCTTAAGTCTGCATCGACTCTTAAACCATGACTCTTAAGTGTAGAAATTACCTCCATAGCATAGTCGTTGAACTTGTCGGAAATAGGTAGGACTGAGATTTGAATCGGACTTAACCACATAGGAAACTTACCTGCATAGTTTTCAATCAGTATCCCGATAAACCTTTCCATACTGCCGAAGATGGTCCTGTGCAACATTACAGGCCTTTTTCTCTCACCGTCAGAATCAATATATTCCAGCTCAAACCTTTCAGGCATTTGGAAGTCCAGTTGGATAGTTCCACACTGCCAAGTCCTGCCGATGGCATCTTCCAAGTGGAAGTCTATCTTTGGACCGTAGAAGGCACCGTCTCCTTCATTTAAAATATATTTCATGTCCAGTTCAGCCAGGGCATCGATTAGTCCATTTGTTGCAATCTCCCACTGCTCTTCAGTTCCCATGGAGTTCTCCGGCCTTGTGGATAGCTCGATGTGGTATTTAAAGCCGAAGTCCTTGTAAATCTTGTCAGCCAACTTGATTACACCAACAAGTTCATCCTTAACCTGTGAAGACAGAACAAACAAGTGGGCATCGTCTTGGGTAAAGGCCCTTACCCTAAAGAGCCCGTGCAAGGCCCCGGATAGTTCATGCCTATGAACTAAACCAAGTTCCCCCCACCTCATAGGAAGGTCACGGTAGCTGTAGAGGTTTTCCTTGTAGACAAGTATCGAGCCGGGACAGTTCATCGGCTTGATTGCATAGTCCTCTTCATCTATCTCAGTAAAGTACATATTGTCCTTGTAGTGGTCCCAGTGACCGGATTGGTGCCATAGGGACTCATTTAATATAATCGGAGTCTTGATTTCATCATAGCCTGCCTTAGTATGCTCGTCCCTCCAATAGTTTTCAAGTATATTCCTTAGGACCATTCCGTTAGGGTGGAAGAATGGGAAGCCCGGTCCCTCGTCGTGCATTGAGAAGAGCCCAAGCTCCTTACCGAGCTTTCTGTGGTCCCTCTTCTTAGCCTCTTCAATTCTTTCTAAATACTCGTCCAGGTCCTTTTTCTTCTCAAAAGTTACCCCGTAAATTCTTTGGAGCATCTTTTCCTTTTCGTCCCCGTGCCAGTAGGCACCGGCTATGGACATGAGCTTCATAGCCTTAATCTTTGAAACATCCTTCAAGTGAGGCCCCCTACACAGGTCAACAAAGTCCCCTAACCTATAGAAGGAAATAACCTCTCCTGCCGGAATTCTTTCAATTAAGTCAACCTTGTAGATTTCATTTAACTTAGAAAAGTGTTCGATAGCCTCGTCCCTGTCCATCTCATACCTTTCAAGGACAGGATTTTCCTTTACAATCTTTTTCATCTCATCTTCGATTTTTTCCAAGTCCTCCGGAGAAAACCTGTGTTCAGTGTCGAAGTCATAGTAGAAGCCGTCATCAATAGCAGGTCCGATTGCAAACTTCACATCCGGGAAGAGCCTTTGGATGGCATAGGCCATTAAGTGGGCAGAAGTGTGCCAGAAGATGGCCTTGCCCTCCTTGTCTTCAAATTTTACAACCCTAAAGGTAGAGTCTTCTCTAATAGGCTCCTGCATTCCCATAGTTTCGCCATTAACCACTGCTCCAACAGCAGCCCTTGCAAGACCTTCAGATATATCACTGGTAATCTCATAGACAGTTGTTCCCCTTTCATACTCTTTTACAGAATTGTCCGGTAGTGTAATCTTCATAATAAATCCTCCTTTAATATAATAAAATCAAAATTAAAATTTTAAGACAAAACTTAGGTCTACACCGTAGGGGCGGTTATTAACCGCCCGTTCATCTAAATGGCTATAATCGTAAAGACAAATGCATCCAAACAATAAAAGATTCAGCAAGTTTTGTCAATTATCCTCTAGACCGCCATGTCACTTTGTGGCTCAGGATGACGGGTAAAGGAAATAAAAAAAGACCCGATCCCATGGGACGAGTCTTCGTGGTTCCACCCAAATTACTTCTCATATCTCCTATAACGGGAAGGCCCGGGCACGCTTTCACGGCCAATTCAGAGCTAGTCCCTTCAAAGTTTCCATAAGGAGGCTTCCAGCCCACGACCCCCATTCTCTTGTACTTCCCCTTTGAGAGTGTCTCATCAAAATCTATACAGTGTATTATACCACAATTTTAATATATGTAAACACTTTTTTAAAAGTATTGGCTAGGATCAGCCATTAGATTTTAGATGAATAGTCATTAAATAGCTTTTTAA
>JAAYNG010000098.1 GCA_012520935.1 Tissierellia bacterium
CTGCTATTATATCCTCTTTAGTCATTTGACCAACTAAAATTACTGCCCTTTTCTTTTTGCCTGACTTTGCCACTTCCATCATTTTATTAGCACACTCCATCGTTTGTGTTGGAGTTCCCGCTCTAGAATTTGGAAACTCTGCCAAGGTAAAAGTTTGAATGCTATCAATGATTATAAGTTCTGGGTCTGTATCTTCAATATTATGTATAACATCATCTAGTGAGTTTGTTGACAGTATCCATATGTTTTCTGAAATACCAGAAAGAATTCTCTCTGCTCTTTTTTTTATTTGGGAAGCAGACTCCTCTCCAGAAGCATATAATACATTCAGGCCTTTTTTTGCGATATCGTCCGCTACTTGTAAAAGAAGTGTTGACTTTCCAGCCCCTGGAACAGCAGACAGAATAGAGATGGAATCTTTTACAATTCCACCTCCCATAACCCTATTAAACTCACTAATGTTAGTTATTATTCTATCATTAACTGAAGTTTCTATATCTGTTAGTTTTTTTGCACTAGCTTTCTTTCCAGCTATCTTGGTGTTACTTAAATCAATTTTTTCTTCCAGAGAACTCCACGCACCACAACTGGGACATTTTCCATAAAAGATTGGTGTTTCATATTCACATTCTGAACACACATACCTTTTGCCTTTTTTTGACATATTATATCCTCTTAAACTTTAGTTTATTGTTTCTTAAATCTATATCTACAGACATTTTTTGACCCTTAGGAATTTCACCTTTAAGGATAGCTTCCGATATTGGGTCCTCAATTACTTTTCTAATTGTCCTTTCAAGCGGCCTTGCACCATAAACCTTATCAAAGCCCTCCTTAGCAATATAGTCTTTAAGTTTCTTTGAGATTTTTACTTCTATTTCAATATTTAACAGCCTCTCTTCAAGTTCTTTAATTAATAATTCAACAATTTTCCCTATATCTGCTTCAGATAAGCTATGGAAAACAATTATTTCATCAACTCTGTTTAAAAACTCTGGTTTAAAAGTGTTTTTCAATTCTTCATCTATTGTTGACTTTATCATGTCCCTATCTCTAGTCGCTTCATCTTTTTCATTCGAAAACCCTATAGCTTGTTTTCTTGCAAATCTTCCGGTACCAACATTTGAAGTCATTATTATTATAGTGTTTTTAAAGTTAACAGTTCTTCCCTTAGAGTCAGTAAGCCTACCATCGTCTAAAAGTTGTAAAAGTGTATTAAAAACATCTGGATGTGCCTTTTCAATTTCGTCGAAAAGTATGACTGAATACTGTCTATTTCTAACCATCTCAGTGAGCTGGCCTCCATCATCAAATCCTACATATCCCGGAGGAGAACCAATTAATTTTGAAACTGAATGCTTTTCCATATATTCAGACATATCGATTCTAATAATTGCAGAAGGGTCGCCAAACATTGCTTCTGCCAAAGTCTTTGCAAGATATGTCTTTCCAACACCTGTTGGTCCAACAAAAATAAAACTACCTATCGGTTTATTTTCAGGTTTGAGTCCAACTCTTGACCTTCTAATGGCTTTTGATACGGCTTCAACAGCTTCTTTTTGTCCGATAACCTTCTCCTTTAAATGTTTTTCAAGCTTTAAAAGTCTTTCACTTTCCTCTTCTGTTAACTTAGTTACAGGAACTTTAGTCCAAATTGAAACTATTTCTGCAATTTCATCATAACCTATTGAAAGCTTTTTTTCGTCCCTGGATTTTTCCCATTTACTAGCCTCATCTTCCAACTCTTCATCAATTTTTCTTACCCTATCTCTTATTTCTGCTGCTTTTTCAAAGTGTTGCCTTTCAACCTCTTCATGTTTTTTCTTATTTAAATCTATCTTTTTTTGTTCAAGTGCTCTTATTTCTTCAGGTAATCTATAATTTTCTACCCTCACATAAGAGGCAGCCTCATCAATTAAATCTATAGCCTTATCTGGCAAAAACCTATCGTTAATATACCTATTAGAAAGAGTCACAGCTCCTTCTATAGCTTCATCAGTAATCGTTAAATCATGATGGTCTTCATATTTTTCCTTTAAACCTTTTAGTATTTCTATTGCATCTTCTATACTAGGTTCTTCAACCATTATAGGTTGTAGTCTTCTCTCCAATGCAGAGTCTTTCTCAATATATTTTCTATATTCATCAGTTGTAGTTGCTCCTATAATTTGTATTTCTCCCCTTGCTAAAACAGGTTTCAAAATATTCGAAGCATCAACAGACCCCTCTGAAGAACCTGCCCCAATTATAGTATGAATTTCATCTATAAATAAAATAATGCCTGATTCGTCCTTTAGCTCATTAATTACTGTTTTTAACCTTTCCTCAAACTCACCCCTATATTTAGCACCAGCTATCATACTAGGTAAATCTAAGGCTATTAACCTCATATTCCTCATGTTTTCAGGTATATCTCTATCTAAAATCATAGTAGCTAGACCTTCTGCAATTGCGGTTTTACCCACACCTGGCTCGCCAATCAAAACAGGATTATTCTTCTTGCGCCTTGATAGAACTCTTATTACTCTTTCTATTTCTTCCTCTCTTCCTATTACTGGGTCAATTTTCCCTTGTTCAGCCATGCTGGTTAAATCAACACCGTACTTTGAAAGATATGGTTTGTCTTGGGGGTTAAATTCTCTATTAATCTTTTTATATTTATCCTCTCGTCTTATTATCTCTGAAGATAGAGTCCTAATATCAACACCAAGCTTATCTAGAACTAGTAGAGCAACCCCATTTCCTTCATTTAATATGGCAAAATATAAATTTCTTGGTTCAATAACATTGGAGTTAAATTTTCTAGCATCTAAAATAGCCAGTTCAAAAACTTTTTTCATCTTCTGACTGTAAGAATATATCTGAGGGGCCACATCTCCAACTCCAACTAGAGATATTACTGCATCAAAAGCTTTTTGATAATCTATTGGTGGGTTGTTCAAAACTTTTGAAGTTTCACTTTTTCCTTCTCTTATTAATCCCAATAGAAGATGTTCAGTACCAATATAGTTATGTTTTAGCTTTGTTGCTTCTTCTTTTGCAAGATATACTGCCCTATTTGCTTGTTCAGAAAAATTTCCAAATACTGTCATTGCTCCTCCTATCTATTGTTTGTTATGGCAAGTATCCTATCTCTAATTTTTGAGGCTTGCTCATAGTCTTCCAATGCAACTGAAATTTCTAAGTCTGACTTTAATCTTAGAACTTCATTTAATTTTAATTTTATCTCTCTTCTTTCTTTAGTATCATCAAAGCCAATTTGATTTCTCATATAATGGTCTAAATGTCTTACTATTCTTGGTCTAAAGTGTTCATAACACTTCTCACAATTTCCCTCACCTGATATTAAATAATCCTTTAAAGTCATACCACAATGCATACAAATATCACATCCTGGTCCTAATGCTTCTGTGTTTACATGTGGTTGACCACCACCAGTATTTGTATTTGGATTATACATGTTCATTTTTGGTTCATTCATAAAAATATTCTTTACAAAATTATTAAAAAAATCATCAAGTGAGAAAGGTAGCTCAAAACCATCCTCAGTAATTCCAACTGGGATTCCTATTCCAAATTTAAATTCTCCTCTTTCCTTTGCACACTTCTCACAAATATGAATTTCTTCCGGCTTACCATCGTTTAAAGTTGTCATATGGATAACAGCTTCGTTTTTATTGCAAATTTGACATAACATTTAATCACCTCTATTTTCAATAACATTTAGTATGTTTTTAATTATATCTGCCCTGATATAATTCCTTTCTTCATGTGGAACCCTCTCTAAACTTCTATCACTTAAAATAACCTTTACCAAATTCATCTCATTTATTTCAATTACACCTTCATCGTATAAGCCTTCAATTAATCTATCAGATTTATATTTAGTGATAGAATCACCTATTGAGTCCAATATTATTTCCCTATAGTCTTCATCTATTTCTAGCTTCGTTACTTTAATATACCCTCCTCCACCTCTTTTACTCTCAATAATATACCCTCTATTGGTGGAAAATCTTGTTTGAAGGACATAATTAATTTGTGAAGGTGCACAATCGAACTCTTCGGCTAGCTGATTTCTTTTGAATTCTATAACTCCATTATCTTCGTCCTCAAAAAGCCTATTAATAAATTCTTCAATTGAATCTGACAGAATACTCATCTCGTCACCTCTTTCTTTGACCTTCTTTGTCCTTTATATATATACCTCGTTTTTTTAATAATAAACTTTTATTTGCAAATAAGAAAAAAGCTCAAAGAAAAAATTCTAAAGAGCTTTTAATTTACAAAATAATATATATCTTAATTACTTGTATTTAATTCAGGTATATATGGCTTTATATCAAGTACAGGAGTTCCAGAAACCATATCTACTCCCGAAAAATATATTAAATTTCTATTTATTTTCTTTATATTAACTATAGAAATTCCTATACCATTCGGTCTATTTGGAGACCTAGTATTAAATACTCCACGCACTTCACCTGAATGATGATTGAACTTAAGCTTAAAATCTTCAGACTGATGAAAATAAAAGAGTATCATTATATCATCGCCCTCTTTCAGACCATAAATACCATCTAAAAGTTCTTCATTTAAAATAATTTTTGCAACTTTATCTTTTGTTAAAACACTTTGCTTTGGAATCTCTTCCCTATCTTGAAATTCTGATTCAATATGGCCGATTGGTTTAAATATTATTTCTTTATCCATGTTTTTACTCTCTTTCTATATAAACTTTTATAATTATCTCCCTAATACCTATCCAAATTAAACAAGCTATACCTGCTATAGTACCAAGTCTACCTCCTACTCCTATATATGAACCTTGAGCTAGAATAAAGATTATGCCTGTTATCAAAGATATAGCAGCCATGCCTAAATAATTTGAAGCATTTTTTATAGAAACCATTCCAGCATATGAAGCACAAGAACATGCAGATGCAAGGAGTAATCCATATTCCGGGAAAAAAAGCAACAGTAATAAAGCACCTACAAGCGAAGTCAGAGATGAACCAACTACTGTCCCCTTATTAAGTTTATGTGCTATAAGATAACTTGACATACCAGAAATTAAAGAAACAATAATAATTAATATGTTTTTCATATTATCACCTGAAAAAACTTTGTAGAGTATTTGATATTATTGTTGAAAGTGAAACTGTAGTACCACCTTTCCCACCTATGCCTACAAATATCCTATCGGAAAGGATTATTACAAAGCCAACAATAATGCCTGTTAAAATTGCATAATGCATATTAGGAATTAACTCAAGTGAACTCATTCCTGCAAAGGATGAAGTATACATTATACCTGATACATCACTTGGCAAGGATATTGATGCTACAAATCCAACTAATGCACTGCTTAAAATAGGTCCATAACCAACTTTATGATTTAGATACCAAGAAATAACTACTCCAACTATTGCTGAAAATAAAATTTTTATATATTCTATCCCATTTTCCTCATTATAGTTAATATTTTTACTTTCATTATATAACTTTACTACTCCGATAAAAAAGAAAAAAGCTAGAAATAATATCATTAACTTAGAACTTACATTTATAAAGGCTGAGAAAAGTAGTCCCAACCCCGTTGCTATAAATAAGAAAAAAACGAATGTTTCCTTAGCCATAATATTTTTAATCCCCTATTAATACAACTCTACCCCTATGATTGATTCTGTAATCAAAGCCCATTATTTCCTTAACGAAAGATAAGGGTACGTAAGTTACTCCTTTTTCTAAAAAAGGACTTCTCCCAACAATAACCTTATTGTCATCCACAATATAATCTTCCTTATCTAACTTTAATGTAATAGCTTCACCTTTTGTCAACCTAACCATCTTTGCATTAGAAACCCATTCGACCTTGTATTTAAATGCTTCAGCAAAATCTCTTACAGGAATAAATATCTCATCATTTTTAGAAATTATTCTATTCTTAATTTTAACCTGCCTGTCTCTATAAACAAAATGATCAAAACCTTGAAGTTCAGTTTTTGTTCTTTCAGTTTCAGCTAGTGTGGTAATATATTTAGCAGTAACAACTGAAGGACTTGACCTTTTTATATCTGTAAAAAAGACTAATAATTTATTATTGTAAAGCTTCTCTTTCGAAATATTGATTCCATTATAATTTTTCATAATGGTATCTTTTGTTGTAATTATTTCGAATAGGCCATTTTTGCTTAGAAGTTTATCATTAAAGCTCGAATAATGCGTATAGATAGCAGTATTGCTTTTATTTAAGACAATGGCTATTGGAGAAAAAACTTTATTTGAATTTATATTATTAGCCAAACCTAGGTCAAAGTAAACAGTAATTATTTCTCCGATATTTATTTTTTTAGGATCTTCTTTAGAAAAATCTGTGTCTTTAATTACAAAAGTATTGTTATCATAATTAAATTTAATATTCCTTTTATTATCACCAACAGATACAACTAAATAAGAGGTATTATTAGACTCTACATTAGAAATTACTTTTCCAGTAAATTCAATACTATTAGAAGCCAAAGATACCGAGCTAAAAAAGAATATTATTAAAAAAATAATACAATACCTGTACTTCATTACCTCACCTATATTTCAGTACGATTCTTTAATGCTAATTTTAAAGTGACCGAATCAAAATATTCTAAATCACTACCAACTGGGACACCATGTGCAATTCTAGTAACCAAAATATCCTTATCCTTTACCAGTTGACTTATATAATGGGCAGTAGCATCCCCTTCAACTGAAAGGTTAGTAGCAATTATTATCTCCTTAATATCATCATTCAAACGATCTTCTAACTCTTTTAATCTTATCTGGCCAGCTCCGATACCATTCATTGGAGATATTATTCCATGTAATACATGATATAAGCCATTATACCCACCGCCATTTTCTATAGCAAATAAATCTTTTGGACTTTCCACTACACAAATTTTAGACCTGTCTCTCTTATCATTAGAACATAAATCACAGTACTCTTTGTCAGTTAAGTTAAAACATAACTTGCATTCATGAATTTTTTCTTTAGCTTCAATTAAAGCATTCGAAAGATTTTTCACCTGAATTTCATTCAAATTAATTATATGATATGCAAGCCTCAAAGCAGTTTTTCTTCCTATACCTGGAAGTTTTGAAAGTTCATCAACTAATCTTTCTATTGGAATTGGATATTCATTCATTTTTATAAGCCTGGTATGTTTAATCCGCCTGTAAACCTGCCCATTTCTTTAGCAGCTATCTCTTCAGCTCTTCTAAGTGCATCATTTACGGCTGTCATAACTAAGTCTTCAAGCATTTCTTTATCATCAGGATCAATAACATCTTGATCTATCTTTATAGAAATTATTTCCTTCTTGCCATTTGCTTCAACTATGACAACCCCTCCTCCTGAGGAACCCTCAACAACTTGTTCCTCAATCTTTGATTGAGCTTCCATCATTTCTTTTTGCATTTTTTGAACTTGTTTCATCATATTATTCATATTGCCTCCCATTTGAGGCATTCTTCTCTTTGACATATTAATCCTCCTGTATTGTTTTATTTATTATAACATATACCCTTGTATTTGAAAATTAAAAAAGAAAAACCCTTACATTACAAATTAATTAAAGGGTTTCCTGTCTATCCGTAAATCTAAAGACCTTCTGCAAAAGAGTTTGAAACTACAATTCATCCTATGCAGAATTTATTTTCTTTTTTATAGAAAAAAGAAACAAATAAATTGGAACTGCCAACAAAACTATTGATGAAAAATCCCTCATTTCATTATAAGTAACAAAATTAAAACCTTTTAATATTAATTGACTAATAATAAATGATAGCGGAATTAATGAAAGATAAATAAAAATATCCTTCTTAGTCTTTAAAAAAATTATTATAAATATAATTAAACAGAAAATTGAAAAATAAAAATAATAAGTTAGAAATAAACGGGGAAGAAAAATTACTCCTTCTTCTGACTTTATCCCATATAACAATTTAGCTTCAGTGTTATCATTGTTTGAGTAATATAAAGAATTAACGTTACTAGCAATTTCTTCAGACTTTTCTAACCTATTAAGAAATTTGTCCAAAGTTGTAGTATAAGTTTCAAGTACATATTCACCATTGGATGTTTCCGTTAACTTATGTCTTGAAACATCTTCATTAATTTTTATATAAACCAATCCCTTATCAAGTCTTCTTATGTCTACTAAACCAGCATGATATGGTATATACATAGGGGAAGTCAAGTTAAAAAATAAAGCGATTAAAAAAATCGAAATTAAAGAAACAAAAAATAATATATTTTTTCTTTTGTCCTTATCAATGGTTTCCTTAAACATATATATTAGCCTTCCTGAATCAACAGGAACAACTTCCGGTTCACATAAATTAATTAAATATTCCTTACAAGTGTTACATGTTTCTAAATGTTTTTCCACTAAAATTTTTGAATCATCACTCAAAAGCTCTTCCTTATATAATGGCAGAAGGTCTTTTATAACATTACAAGTTATTTTCATCTTCCATTTCTCCCCTTATTTTTTCCTTGGTCCTATAATAGGTTACACATGCCCAGTTGGCAGACTTCCCAAAAATATGTCCAATTTCCTTAAAAGATAGCTCGCCAAATACCCTTAAATAAAAAATATCTTTATTGATCTCCTTCATTCCATCAAGTATTTTTACAATTTCCTCTGATGCCTCTTCATCTAATATTTTTTCTGTAAATTCAACACCTCTATTGGCTATATCCTCAAGTGGTAAGTCAAATCCCTTCCTATAATTTGTATATAATAAATTTTTTGCAATCTGAAAAAGCCAAGTTTTTATACTTGAATCACCTCTAAAAGTTGAGATACCCTTGAGGGCTTTCAAAAAAGTTTCCTGAGTTAAATCTTCTGCGAGCTCTTTATTTTTACTTAAACCCAAAAGAAATAAATATATATCCTTAAAATACTTATTATAAAGCATCTCTAAGTCCTCCATATCTCACCTCCTATATATTAGACGCAAAAAATCAATAAATATTACAAAAATATTTTATTTTAAAAAGCGACCCGAAGGTCGCTTCTTTACTATAAACCTAAAATTTTTCTTGCTTCTGCCGGATTTGCTATTTCTCTACCAAGTAGATTTGCCATCTTTACAACTTTTTCAACTAATTCTCCATTAGACTTTGCAAGTACACCCTTTTCTAGATATACATTATCCTCAAACCCAACTCTAACATGACCACCCATAACTATTCCAAGAGCTGCCATTGGGAATTGGTGTCTGCCAACACCTGCAACAGTCCAAGTTGAACCTTGAGGTATACTATCTACCATAAATGCCAAATCTCTGGCAGTAGCTGCTATCTGAACACCCATTACAAAATCAAAATGCATAGGTTCTTTAATAAAGCCTTGCTTAGCATATTTTATTGCATAGTCAATCATACCCTTATCAAAAACTTCTATCTCAGGTTTAACTCCTCTTTCAATCATTAATTTCCCAAAGTTTTTAATTGTATTTTCAGTATTTACAAAAACTTCATCGCCACCAAAGTTGCATGTACCACAGTCTAGAGTTGCCATTTCTGGTGATAATTCAGTTGGTTGTAGTCTTTCTAAGTCAGTCATTCCTACAGCACCACCAGTTGATGGTTGAATTATTACATCCGGGCATCTTCTTTTAATTTCATCAATACAAGCCTTGAATCTTGCCTTGTCTTGAGTAGGAGTTCCATCATCTTCCCTAACATGTAAGTGAATTAAACTAGCACCAGCCTTGTATGCAAACTCTGCTTCCCTTCCAATTTCCTCCACTGTATAAGGTACAGCAGGATTATGTTCCTTAGTAACCTCTGCTCCACATATTGCTGCAGTAATAATTAATTTCTCCATTCATACCACCCCTATTTCCTTTTTTTATCCTTAGGTACAACACAAGTGCCTTCTGCTTCGCATACAATAATTGGTTCATCTAACACATCACAAGCTGAATCTGAAATGTCTGGTCTTGCTTGAATAACTTTTTTTGCAACAAACTTCATTTTTCTTGAAGTGTTACCTAAATGTACGATTTCACCTTCTGCTTCTATAAAGTCGCCAGCGTATACAGGAGCTTTAAATTCGATATTGTTATATGAAACAAATAATCCCTCGTCACCGTCTTGCCTTATTAAAAGTTCTGTCGCCACATCTCCAAATAATGCAAGCATTTTCGCTCCATCAACTAAGTTTCCACCATAGTGAGCATCACCTGTCCCCATCCTCAACCTTATTGTTGTTTTCATAATAAACCTCCTTTATTTTAATTATCAATAACTATTATACATTATATTGTGAAAGAATCCAACATTATTTTTTAACAAACATTATTTTATTAATAATTCAGGCTTTAAAACAAAGCGAGAGGAAGGGTTTGTCGTCACTTTGTTATTAATGTTTTATTATTAATTTTTGTAATGATAAGATAACATTAATAATATTAACAATTTATGTTTTTTATGGTATAATCTGTTGACGAAGAGGGGGTTATTATGGACAATAGCAAAATAAATTCAGAGGAAAAAAATAACAGGGGGAAAAGGGCTCCTCGAAAAAAAAGAAATATAGGTATTACAATAATACTAGGTTTCTTTAAAACAATAGGAGTCATTATTCTACTAGCTATAATGTTTGGTACTGTTTTTGCAGGAGCAGTAGGCGGTTCTGTAATAAAAATGTTGCAGAAAGCTCCTGCCATTGACCCTACACTTGTTAATCATGCCTTGGATGAAACATCAACTATTTATGACCAAAATGGAAATTTGATTGAAAAAATACAAGCTGAAGAGTTAAGAACCTTTGTAAAAATTGAAGAAATACCTTTAAATCTAAAAAAGGCTTTTATAGCAATTGAAGACGAGAGGTTCTACGACCACATTGGAGTTGACCCAATAGGAATCGCAGCATCAATGTTAGACAATGTTAAAGCTGGGGGCATAGTCAGGGGTGGTTCAACTATTACTCAGCAAATTGTAAAAAACAAATATCTTTCAAGTGAAAAGAAATTAGAAAGAAAAATTGTTGAAGCTTATTTAGCATTACAAATGGAAAAAGTACTTACTAAAGACCAAATTTTAGAAGCTTATTTGAACCAAATTAATTTAGGTCAAAATGCATATGGAGTACAAGAAGCTGCTCAAACTTATTTTTCAAAGGATATACAAGACTTAACCCTAGCAGAATGTGCTGTTTTAGCAGGAATACCAAAATCGCCTTCTAGGTTTGCACCCTTTCAAAAAGTTGACTTAGAAAATTTTGACTCAAATACCATGTATGAGGTTGGAAGAGTTGATGTTCTTGGTGAAAAATATGTGGCTGTATATAATCAAGAATCTGTTGATAGGCAAAAAGTTGTTTTAAGAAGAATGTACGAATTAGGCAGAATTACCTATGATGAGTACATGTCTGCTTTAGATGAAGATATTAAAACTTCTCTTAAACCTGGGAAAAGGAAGCTTGAAGATATTTCTTCTTACTTTACAGATTATGTAAAAACTCAAGCTCAAGAAGAATTAATGAAAAGATTGGATATTTCCAAAGAAGATGCTCAGGACATGTTATTCCGAGGCGGTCTGAAAATTTATTCAACAATTGATGTTGAAATGCAAAGAAAGCTTGAGAATATATATGAAAACTTCACTAACATTCTAGCTGGCAAGGAAAAAGCTCCAATTTTAATTAACTGGAAATTGGATAAGGCTGGAAATATTATAGACCAAGATGGAACTAAACTATACTATAAAAAAGAAAATATTATGACAGATAATGGAAATCTGCGAATTGATAATGGTAGTTTTGAGATTAATGACCTTGGACTATTTGTTAAAACACCAAAGCTTACTCCATATGCAAAGCATATAGATATTACTGATTATTATTTAATTGATGATAAAAAGAACTTAGTAACATATACACTTGGTTCTATTGTAATACCTGAAGGACAATTTGCCTTAGACGAAAATAGAAGGATTTACATTTCTTCTGACTTTCTAAGAAATAATCCTGACTTTTATGAATTGGATGGAAATGGAAATATTATTATTAATAATAAATTCTTCTATTCGTCCAATCAAGGAATAGTTCAACCACAATCTGCATTTGTTGCAATGGACTATAATGGAGAAATTAAAGTTTTAATAGGTGGTAGAGATGTTGAAGGTGCTAGAATTTTAAATAGGGCAACATCAAGAAGGCAGCCTGGTTCACTAATGAAACCAATATCAGTTTATCTTCCAGCTTTAGATAATGGATTCACTACTACCTCAGTAATAGAAGATTCACCTTTCAGCGAAGAAGGTGGGACCCCATGGCCTAGAAACTTCTACACAGGTTACAGAGGCTTAACTACTTTGAGAAATGCAGTAGTTATTTCTATAAATACCTGCACAGTAAAAGTGTTAAACAGTGTAGGAATTGATAAATCTATGTCTTATTTGAAAAAAATGGGGATAATCGATCCGTTAAACCCTGGAAATGATGACTTTATTTCTGCAGATGAAAACCCAAAAACTAATGACCAAAACTTAGCCGCCCTTGCTTTGGGTGGAATGACCAGAGGGGTAACACCTTTAAATTTAACAGCTGCCTATGGAGCAATTGCAAATGATGGTATGTATAATAAACCAACTGCCATTACAAGAATTGAAAATTCTAAAGGTGAGGTAATTTTCCAACATGAAAAACTTCCTGTACAGGTTGTTTCGCCTCAAGTTGCATATATAATGAAAGATATTTTAAAAAGTGTTGTATATGATGGCTATGCCAAACAAGCAATTATCGGAGACATTGTTGTTGCTGGTAAAACAGGAACTACACAAAATAGGGCTGACATTTGGTTTGCTGGATTTACTCCATATTATATTTCTACAGTTTGGATTGGAAATGATGCTCCAAAAATTGAGTTAAATACAAGTAGTCCAAAAGCTACAGAGTTTTGGGGCTATATTAATAAAAAAATACACGAAGGCTTGGAGCCAGTTTCTGCATTTAAAATGCCTAGTGGTATTATTAGGTCAAGCGTTTGTTCTGAATCAGGAAAGCAGGCCAGTGAGCTTTGTTCGAGAGACCCTAGGGGTTCGCGTCTTATTTCCGATATTTTTGTTGAAGGTACACTTCCAACAGAATTATGTGATGTCCACATTACTGCAGCAATTTGTAATGAATCAAATTTACTAGCTACAGACTTCTGTCCTGTGGAAGCTGTTGAGGAAAGAGTCTTTATAAAAAGACCAGGAGATGGAAGTACTGAAGCTGGGGAAGATGAAGTAAAAACAGACTATGAACAATATTATGTTCCATTGGAAAAATGTAATATTCATTCACAAGAAACACAGATAATAGATATGTTTGAAGATATTATTAATAACCCTAATATAACACCACCTATAGGTATTCCTGGAGACGATAATACAGATGACAACAACCAACCAACTGAACCAAAAACTCCAGAAACAAACCCTGAAAATCCACCAGAGGAAACTCCTCCTAGTGACAATGCAGGAGATGATGGCAATGACAGTGGAGATGGATACTAGTTTTATATTAAATTAATAATAAAAAATGAATAAAGAATGCCACAATCGAACTGATTGTAGCATTCTTTATCTTAATTAATTTCTTCACTTAATATTTCTATGGCCTTTTGCAATTGTGTATCTTCGCCTATATAATCAATTCCAATTCCTTCTATATCATCAGGAAGTTTTATTTCATAATCTGGGCTAACACCTTTTTCATGTATGCTCTCACCATTTGGAAGGAAGTATTCTGATTCAGTAATTTTCATTCCAGTACCATCCGGAAAATCATGTATCCTTTGCACTACACCCTTTCCAAAACTAGTTTCTCCTACAAGTTTAGCACGTCCATTATCTTTCAAAGCCCCCGCAAATATCTCAGATGCTGATGCACTCCCCTTATCTATCAATACTACCGCAGGTATATCATCCATATTAGAATTGCTTTTGAAATATTCTTCTTGACCTGCTTTTGTTTTTGTAAATAAGATTGTTGAATCGCCAAGTAAATCATCAGCCATATTTATTACTACATCCAAAAGTCCACCGGGATTTCCTCTTAAATCAAATACAATTCCTTTTGCTCCCTTGTCTTTTAATTCCTGAATACCTGTCTTGTAGTCTTTATAGGTATCTTGGTCAAAGGAAATAACTTTTATATATCCTAGGTCAGTATTTGGAATCATAGCGGTTTCTATTGATTGAATCTTTATTATTTCTCTAGTTAAATCAAAGTCTAGTATTTCTTGCTTTCCATCAATCTTTCTTAAAATAGTAACTGTTACATCAGTGCCAGGTTCCCCTCTCATTACACTTACAGCATCTTCCATTTGCTTAGCAGTATACTCGACTCCATCTACCTTGATAATCTTATCTTCAGTTTTAATTCCAGCCCTTTCTGCAGGAGTTCCGGCAATCGGTGATACAACTGTAATATAATTATCATCCATTGGTGTTACAACTATACCAATTCCTGCAAAGGAACCTACAGTATCTTCATTAAACTTTCTAAACTCTTCCTTATTAAAATATTGCGAATATGGGTCCTTTAGGGAGTCAACCATCCCTTTTAGTTTACCATCTTCTAAAGCTTCTTTATCAACATCTCTAAGGTAATTACTATTTATAATATCCTCAATTTTTCTCATCTTATCATTGTTGTCATATGCAGCTTTTAATTTTCTGTATTCCTCTGTCTGAATGAGAGTTTTGTCGTTCATATTTATTTTTAAAAAATTTGTTATGAGAAATGTAGAAACATTTGTTATCAGCAACAATACTATAACTAATAATACCGCTTTCTTTTTTGTCATAATTCTCCTCTATTTTCCTAACCAAGATTTTGGATTTTGAAAGGAACCGTTCTTTCTTACTTCAAAGTGTAAGTGTGGTCCAGTTGACCTTCCGGTACTTCCAATTCTTGCAACTTTTTGACCCTTCTTAACAGATTGACCAACACTTGCATCTAAACTTGAACAGTGTCCATATAAAGTAACTATTCCTCCACCGTGATCAATCATGATCACCTTTCCATAGCTGGAATACCAACCACTGTAAATAACTTTACCAGACTCAGCTGCCACAATACTGGAACCACTTTTAGCTGGAATGTCTATACCTGAATGGAACATATTTTTTTTCAAAATTGGATGAAACCTATTCCCATAATGTGAGCTGATACTTCCACTACTTGGAACCGGCCATGCCAACTTTCCACCCGTATATTTTGTGTTTTTACTTTGAAGGGCTTTGATCTTATCTGTAAGTGCATTAGCCTCTTTATTGAATTTTTTTATACTTTGTTCTAGTTCTTCCTTATTCTGATTAAGCTTCTCCATATAAACTTTCTTATCTCTAGTTGCAGCTACTAATTTAGTCCTTTTATCGTTAAGTTCATATTTTTTTTGCTCAGTCAACTCTTTTTGTTTTGCTAAAAGTATTTTGTTCTCTTCGATTTCTGCCTTTTCTGCCTTAATCTTATTCAATAACTCATTATCTTGCTCAGCTATACAGGTTGTAATATTTTTTTTAGAAAGATAATCTTCTAGGCAGTCTGAATTAAGTAATAATTCTAAATATGTATAGTCTGGGGTTTTATAGATAAAATTTATCCTCTCTGCAAAGGCATCAAGATTTTTTGAAAGACTTTCTTCTGTTCTAATAAGTTTTTCTTCAGTTTCTTTAATGCTAACTTCAAGTCCTTGCAAGTCTGTCTCAACTTCTTGAAGTTCAAGACTTGCAATTTCCAACTCACTATCGAGAACAGAAATTTCTTTAGCTATAAGGTCCTTCTCTTTATTAATGCTTTGTATTTTTGATTTTTGTTCATTAATCTTTCTTTTAATATCTTGTCTCTGATTTTCTAATGATTTTACACTATTAGCAAATGTAGATCCGCTTAGCTTCAGCAAGATGATAAAAATAAGTAATAGTACAGATAAAATCTTAAATCTTCTCAACATATTCCCTCCTCGTTAAACTCTTACATGTTTTCTTAAAGATAATATGCTACCTATTGCACCAACTCCCAAACCTATTGAAGCAAATATAACTGAAATATCCTTCATCAAAAGTTCTGGTGTTACTAAATATATGGTAAAAAGAGTAAATAAGTCTTGACTTACAGAATTGTAAAAAACACCATATATTAACCTAATAATTAGTACTGCTAAAATGGCTGATAATGCTCCTATTATCATAGCCTCAACAACAAATGGACCTTTAATATATTCATTTGTTGCACCAACATACTTCATAATATTAATTTCTCTTTTCCTTGAAGCTATAGCGATTTTTGTTGTGTTGGAAATAATAACAACTGAAATTCCCAAAAGCACAAGAACAAGTGTAAAGCCACCTATTCTTATATAGTCTGTTATCTTCATAATTTTTCTTAGTAATTCTTCATGGAAGTTTGCCTCGTCTATTTCCGGCATCTCTTTTATTGCGCTTATTAAAGAATCTGCCATAGAAATATCTTTTAATTTTATTATATACTTATCTTGAAGCGGATTTTCAGCAAGACTATCTAATAAATAGGCATCATCTCCAAACTTTTGCTTCAATTCGAGCATACCTTGTTCTTTCGAAACAAAATTAGCTGACTCTACTTCACTTCTATTTCTAATCTTTCTATCTATTTCAGCTTTTTGTTCTAAGTTCAAATCTTTCTTTAAAAAAACCTGCATTTGATTAACAGAGGACTTCATCTCTCTGGTTACATTATTTGCACTTAATATCAAAACCGTGATTATTCCAAGTATTACAAAAACTGATGAATTAGAAACTATCGCCGATGTAGCAGTGTTCCTATTCCTCCAAAAACCTGTAAAACCATGTTTCAATGTACTGAAAAAAAGCCTAAAGATCATTATATCCGCCTCTTATTTGGTCTCTTACAATCTGACCACCATGTAATTCTATAACTCTTTTTTGCATTCTATTTACAATATTACTATCATGGGTTGCCATTATAATGGTTGTTCCCCTAGCATTTATATCTTCTAATAATTCCATAATTTCAGATGAAATCGCTGGGTCAAGATTTCCAGTAGGTTCATCTGCAAGAAGAATACCGGGATTATTAATAAGAGCCCTTGCAATTGAAACTCTTTGCATTTCCCCACCCGATAATTCTTTAGGATAATTATTAGCCTTTTCACTAAGACCCACCATGCTTAAATACATAGGGACATTTCTTCTAATATCTCTTCCCTTCGCACCTAAAATTTCCATGGCATATGCAACATTTTCATAAACAGTTTTTTCTTCAAGTAGTCTGAAATCTTGAAATACTACCCCTATTTTTCTCCTA